>CALMZT010000503.1 GCA_937870805.1 uncultured Chloroflexota bacterium | reverse complement strand
CTAAAGCGCGCACCGGGAATCTCTGATAATTTTGCGCGTACCTGACTTTCAATGTCTGCGAGCGACGCGCTGCGATCATTGCGATGGGTGGTCAGTAGCGTTAACACGGCGCGTCGTGCCTCGGCCGGGGCACCCGGAGCAAATACATCCCCGCTTGAGCCACCCCCGATAGAGCTGAATATGTGTTTTACGCCGTTGACCTGCATCGCCGCAACACGCGCGCGCTCGGCCACTGCGCGCGTGTCTGCCAGTGTGCTGCCGGGCGGCAGTTCGATAGTAATGGTGTTGCTGCGTACCTCAAAGCCAAAGTGATCTGAAGGAACGACTGTCCACCCCAACAAATCGCCTGTCTCATAAACCCGGATCGCGCCAATCACGGTATAGTCGATGCGAAAGTTTCCGGTGCCGTTGGAAATCGGGCGTGTGAAATAATACTCAACCGAAACCTCATCATTGCTGGTGGTAACACAGTAGGTACCTGGTCGTTCTGAACACCCTCGATCCAGCGGCTCATCATCTTCGTAGACCCGCACGTCTCGAATATCTTCAACGTATTCCATAGGGATGCTTGCTAAGCCAACACTAAAGCGCCCGTTGAAACGCAGTTCATAGCTTTCGCTCACGTCGAATTGGTTATCCATCGTATCGACGTTATAGATACGCACGTCCCAACGTTCCCAGACGACACCGCCATCCTGTGCTGCAACAACCGAAACACTCAGCAAAAGGAGCAGCGCGAAAATAGTCACATAAAAACGCTTAAGCATAGTTTGTTCTCTCAGTGTAAACTACATGTTAATTCTATCACAGCTTCCCTGTCCGATACGCTGGCAGGATAAGCCAGAATAATGTTAATATGGCACCATTATCAATATGCTTAAGGAGCAAGCGCTATGCTGAAAAGATCGATCCCCCTGCTGCTTATGGCGCTGGTTTGGATTATGCTGGCAGCAACCCCTTTGCTGGCGCAGCCGTCCACCTCTACGCCCGCACCGACCACGACCTCAGCCTCAACTGCTGCCGCGCCAACCGCCACGACGACTCAAGTTCCTGCCCCTGCCGCTGCGGCAACCCTCATTCCCGGCTATGAATATTACACCGTGCAGCTTGGCGACACCCTGTATCGCATCAGTGTGCGCTTCAGGACAACCGTCCGCCACCTGGCAGATGTGAACGGTATCGTCAATCCATCACTCATTTTTGCCGGGCAGCGCATTCAGGTGCCATCCGTGCAGCAGGCAACCGCCGCACCATCAGGCACAGCTGCGCCCACGAACACACCAGCCCCGGCAACCCCTGTCCCCACTGCGACAGCGACCCTCGTGCCCGGCTCAACGACCACCTACACTGTAGTCGCGGGTGACACGCTGTTCCGCATCGCCGTGCGCTACAACACGACAGTCGCGCGCCTGCAAGCATTGAATCCCAGCATCACCAACCCCAACATCATCTACGTCGGGCAGCGCCTCACAGTTCCCGCCCCTGGCACGGCGTCTGCCAGCACCACAACTGCCCCCGGCGCGACCAGCGCCCCATCACTTGCTGGCGGACCTGCCCCTGCTCAAACACAAGAGGCTGGCACGACCAATGAACAACCAGGTACTACTACTACAACGCTCGGTTTTGGCATCGAAACCTTTTTCATCGGTCAGGATGTCGCTGCCTTGACCGAACAGCTTACCGCACTCGGCGTCGATTGGGTGAAGGTCGAAGTGTACTGGCGCGACCTCGAAGCGACACAGGGTCAAATCGACTTCGCCACGTTGGACAGTACCGTCGATGCATTGGAAGGGGCAGGACTCAATATCCTCTTTACTGTGACGAGCGCACCCGCCTGGGCAAGAACCAGCACCGAAGAAAGCGGACCGCCGGATGATTTCGCCACCTATAGAACATTTGTCGGCGCGCTGGCGGACCGTTACGCCGGGCGTGTTGATGCCTATGAAATCTGGAGCGAACCCAACCTGCGCCGCGAATGGAACAGCACAGAGCACACTATCAACGCAGGCGGCTACATGGAACTCCTGCAAATCGCCTACGACGCTATCAAAGCCCAGGACTCCGCCGCCATCGTCGTCAGCGCCGGGCTTGCTCCCACAGGCTACAACGACGGCGTAAACGCGATTAATGACCGTCTATTCCTGCAAGGGATGTACTCCAACGGTTTAGCGCAGTATTCAGACGCCGTAGGCGCGCATCCCAACGGCTGGGCGAATCCCCCTGACGCCCGCTGCTGCAATCAACCTGAAGGCGTTGCTTCGCACTATCAGGATCGCAGCTTCTTCTTCCTCGACACGCTGTCCGATTATCGCGACATTATGACGCGCAATGGTGATGGCAACACCAAAATTTGGGTCACACAGTTCGGTTGGGGCACGACAGACGACAGCGAACCCCTGCCCGAAAACAGCAGCAACGTCTTCCTGAACTACACCTCACTTGAGGAGCAGGCAGTTTATATCACCCGTGCCGTTGAACTCGCCAGAGAACTCGGCTATGTCGGGGCGATGTTCTTGAACAACTTGAACGGTTGTCAGGGATTGCCCGGAGATCGTGAAACCTGCTACTACAGCTTGATCGACGCCAACGGTAACGCCCGTCCAGCGCTCGACGCACTTGAGGATGGCAGCTAACGAGCAGCACAACGATGAAGATGGGGGCAGAAATGTGCCCCCATCTTATTTATCGGCTCTGCCATTGGAAGGTTCGTGTCGCGGTGCCGCTGACAATGCGGTAGGTGCCTTGATCGTTCTGCTGCGCCACTGACACGCTCCACTGAATCACATGCGTCTGTCCATCTGTCGGGATCATCTCCGCAGGCAGCAGCAGCGACGTTTGGCGCGTGATCTGGTGCTCATAGCTCAATCCCGTCGTCGTATCCGTCACTTGAATGAAATACGCCTCGCCAGTTCTGAGCACTCCCACGCTCACCCATTGCAAGCGCAGCAAACCCGCAGGCACCAGTGCGCCTTCCGCCGGAGAGGTCACAATCGGCGCGATATACGTCGGCGTCGCAGTCGCTGTTTCCGAGCCAGACGGCGTTGGTGAAAGCGTCGGTGTCACAGTCGGTAAAAACACATTCACGCATTGGTCGACGACAATCGCAGGTCCACAACCCGGTCCGCCGCTAGGCTCATCAAAATCGCAGCCAAAAAATGAAATGTCTGGGTTGACGATGGCAAGCTGTTCCAGCGTCATGTTGTATTCCAGCGCAATCCCCACCATTGCCTCGCCCTCGCGCACCGTATGGCAGCCAACGGGATAATCTGGTAGCCCCGATTCAGGATTAACGCCAATAGTCGAGCGAGCTTGTGCAGTTTGATCCACACCCTCAGGAATAGCCGTTGCCGTCTGACGTGGAATCAGTAGCACCGTTCCCGGCGCGGGCAGTTGATCGGCGCTCACCATCCCATTCAGCGCTATTACTTCGTCTGCCACATCATAGGAGTCATAGAATCGCTGGATAATGTAAAACAGCGTATCGCCCGGTTGAATTGTGTATTCGTATGGTCCTAACGTCGGTTCTGGCGTCGGCGTGTCCGTCGGCAGACCCGGCGTAAACGTCGCCGTCGGGCTTTCA
>CALMZT010000502.1 GCA_937870805.1 uncultured Chloroflexota bacterium | reverse complement strand
CGTTTAATTAGTTGGAAGCGCGAGTCGGGATGCAAGCTCAGCGCCGCGTGCTCGACTCCGGTGAACTCGTCACGCCAGAAGTCCTCGATTGCCTGCGCATCGTAGGGATATGGATATTCAATCAGAAACCACAGATTCACCGTTTGCGCTGAGCCAAACTGCTGTGTTCCGGCTTCGCGCGTGAGTTCTGAGCAAAAGAAAGGCGTCTCTGACATAAAATCTCCAATCAAATCAATCCTGCTTATTATAAAAACGCTAACATTACTCAGCGCATTAAAGTGTCAAAAGGAACTCAAATGCGCCTCTTTTTGTGCTAACTTATAGTATAGGACTTACGCAGTTGGGTTCATGGACAGTGGGTTTAAACCCACTGTTCGAGCACGGGTTTCTGGTCAAATGCGTAAGTCCTATAGTAGTTGATCTTAAAGCGATCAGCGCCTCTACCCTACTGACTCTACAGGCACAACAATAGTGTCAATGATTTTTTTCTGACTCTACAGCCTCGCCACAGTCACTTTCAATATCTCATTGAGCACACCTCAGACACTCACTGTCTCAACTCAGTCAGTCTTTGCGACACTACTGTCAATGGGTTATAGTGTTCGCTCAAGAATTATCCTAAATATTGCCCAAAGCTAATAGCTAACTGCTAAAAGCTATTAGCTATTTTAAGGAGACTTCGCCATGTCGGAAGAAATTAATCGTTTTGATCTACCCCAATCCGAAATCCCGCGCTCATGGTACAACATTCAAGCCGATCTCCCACGCCCGCTGCCGCCTGTGCTCCATCCCGGCACAAAGCAGCCCGTCGGTCCCGCAGACCTCGCGCCGCTTTTCCCGATGGCGCTCATCATGCAAGAGGTCAGCCAGGAGCGTTATATCGAAATCCCCGAAGAAGTCCGCGAGATTTACAAGCTGTGGCGTCCCACACCGCTGCTGCGCGCCCGCCGTCTGGAAAAAGCGCTCGGCACGCCCGCGCACATTTACTATAAATACGAAGGCACTTCGCCCAGTGGTAGCCACAAGCTCAACACGGCGACTCCGCAAGCCTACTACAACAAGCAGGAAGGCGTGCAGGGTTTAACCACTGAAACGGGCGCAGGACAATGGGGCACAGCGCTGTCGCAGGCGTGTAATTTCTTTGGGCTGGAATGTAAGGTGTGGATGGTCAAAATCAGCTACCAGCAGAAACCACACCGCCGCACCATCATCCAATTGTTCGGCGCGGAAGTCACTGCCAGCCCCAGCCCACTCACCAACGCCGGGCGCACCATCCTGTCGAAAGACCCTAACAGCACAGGTTCGCTCGGTATCGCTATCAGTGAAGCGGTGGAAGCCGCCGCGACCAGTGGAGGCAAGTATAAATACGCGCTCGGCTCAGTGCTCAACCATGTGCTGATGCATCAAACCGTCATCGGGCAGGAAGCACTCAAGCAGCTTGAGATTGCGGGCGAATATCCTGATGTGGTGATCGGCTGCGCGGGTGGTGGCAGTAACTTCGCCGGGATTTCATTGCCCTTCGTTCACAAAAACCTGACCGAAGGCAAAAAGACACGCATTATCGCCGTTGAGCCTGCCGCCTGCCCCAGCCTCACGCGCGGGAAATATGTTTACGACTTTGGCGACAGCATCGGTATGGCACCGATGGTCAAGATGTACACGCTGGGGCACACGTTTATCCCTGCGCCGCTGCACGCTGGCGGGCTGCGCTATCACGGCATGGCAAGCATCGTCTGCGAACTATACGATCAAGGCTTGATCGAAGCGCAAGCCATCCCACAGTTAGAAACATTTGGCGCTGCGGCACAATTCCTCCGCTCTGAAGGTATTGTCCCTGCGCCCGAACCCGCGCACGCGATTGCCGTCGCTATCAAGGAAGCGTTAGCCGCTAAGGAAGCGGGCGAAAAGCGCGTGATTCTGTTCAATCTATGCGGGCACGGGCACTTCGACATGTCAGCATATGAGCAGTATCTCAATGACCAACTGGTTGATTACGAGTACCCGGAAAAAGCCATCGCAGAAGCGATGGAAGCCGTACCACAGGTTTAAAATACTTCATCGACAATAGGGACACAAACAATACAGCTTGTGTCCCTGTAATTTGTTGACACATTTGAAATGAAATCATTTTAAAAGCCCAAAAGAACTGAGTTTATCGTGGTAAGCGGCTCGAACAAACAACTCCGTTTGGCAGAAATTGTCGAGAATGCCATTCCTGGCATCACAAAAATACAAGCTGCCCAGCATATAGAAGCTTGTTTAATCTGCCTTGACTATCATAAACATCCATCAAGCGTCGAATTCATTATAAAGAATGATGCAGAGCAGAAAGTATCTCTGCGTTGGGATGAAGCCGTTAACGAACAGATGCGTCGTAGTTGGCGAGATTTACAAGAAGCAACCGAATATGGCGCAGCGGCGATTGCCATTCTTCTCGTCATCAAATACACTGAATACACCATCATTGAACGCTCTGTCAAAGGTACGGGGTTCGACTATTGGTTGTTAGAAGCACAACGTTATGATGAAGAGACGTTGTTACCGAAAGGGACAGCACGATTAGAAATTTCAGGGATTCTTCACGCAGTAAAGGACAGTGAGATACACGCTCGCATCAATGATAAAAAGCGTCAAACGAATGTTTCCGACAAAACACTTTTACCTGCGTTAATTATTGTGGTGGAGTTCAGCCGTCCCGAAGCTCATATGGTGCTTAAACCATGAATGATATACGTAAGCTTCACCGAGAAGCTATGGAAATCGCAGATCGAGCATTTATCGCTCAACGCAATGGAGGACAAGCTCTTCAATTATTTGAGGCGGCTTATCGCCTTGAATTTGAGGCGGCTCAACAAACACATGAAGAACCAAGTCGTTCTGTGCTTTATCGCAGCGCAGCAACCTTAGCGCTTCATGCTCAATTGTACCGAGAAGCCGAGAAAGCCGACGCGCTGGGCTTGGCAGGGGAGGCACCAGCGGAAATCGCTGATGAACTGCGCGAAGTTTTGAAACTTATCTTTCAAAATATCGTGGCTTAAAGCACTGAAAAGACAAGGGCACAGCCGTGCTATGCCCTACCTCTAAATTCTCTCAGGTCTTTAATGAGCCAGTTTTGAAATCTGGCTAGCCGCTCTTTACGCCCAATCCGCGTGATACACGCCGGGCTTATCAACGCGCTCAAACGTATGCGCGCCGAAGAAATCACGCTGCGCCTGAATCAGGTTCGCAGGGAGGCGCTTGCTGCGATAGCTGTCGTAGTATGCCAGTGATGCGCTGAACGCCGGAGCAGGCACACCCGCTTTGATTGCCTCGCTCACCACATGCCGCCAGCCGTCCTGATAAGTGTTGATGGTGTCGCGGAACTTTGGCGCAAGCAGCAAGTTTTGCAGATGGGTGTGCGCTTCAAATGCCGCGGTGATGTCACCGAGGAACACCGCGCGGATAATGCAGCCGGCGCGCCAGATCGCCGCTGTTTTGCCCAGCGGTATATCATACTTGTACTCATCACTCGCCATTTTAATCAGCGCCATGCCCTGCGCATACGAACAAATCTTGCTGCAATACAGCGCGCGCCGCACG
>CALMZT010000501.1 GCA_937870805.1 uncultured Chloroflexota bacterium | reverse complement strand
GTCGTGGTCACAACCCACCAGCGCACTCACCAACGCACCCATGTGGTGTTGTTCAGCACCGATCTCAGTTTGTCTGCGACCCAAACCAGCGATTACGACAGCCTGCGCTTGCAGATCGAGTTCAACTTCCGCGCTGCCAAGCCGTGCTGGGGACTAGAAGACTGCATGCCTGTGTCTGACCAAGTCGTTACCAATGCGGTCAACCTCGCCTTTCTGATGGTCAACCTGTCCGCCGCTTTTGCTCCTGTCTCAGCGCCAGCACCCCCCGACTGCAGCGTCCTTGACCTCAAAGCCGACTGGCGAGCGCCCCGTTACCGGGCTGAAACTATTCAACTACTGCCCGATCCGCCCGATGACCATTTAATTTCCCGTCTCTGGTTACGCTTGGCGTCCTGAGGCGGCATTCGCCCGCTCGCTCACCTGCATCTTGCGCCATAATTGGCGAAGGTATTGTAATAAAGTAGTCATTTTAAAAAGAGGGACATATGAAACTTCCACACATCGTAGCAACACCGCGCGACTACAACTCCAATACCTTACGTATTGCCAGCGCATTCCTTGAAAGTTTACAGTCGCAATATAGTGATTTAAGCGTAGAGGTGCTAGACCTGTTTAATCGAGATCTACCGGCTGTAGTAGGTGAGAACATTGAAGCAAAATACATGCTCAGCATGGGTACGCCAATTGACAAAAAACATGAGGCGTCATAGAAGCAGATTGAGGCTCTCATCGAAAACTTCTTGAAAGCAGACGTTTATCTGATTTCAACACCAATGTGGAACTTTAGCATCCCCTACGTGCTTAAATTTTATATTGACGCAATTGTCCAGTCCAGTTATATGTATCGATATAATGAGTTAGGACAACCTATCCCGCTGGTTCATGGCAAGAAGATGATTTGCATTTCCACTCGTGGTGGAGATTATTCTCTAAGTAGTCCTATGCACACGCTCGATTTTCAAGAGCCTTATCTCCGTTCAATATTTGGTTTTATCGGGATTACCGATCTTCGTTTCATCAATGCACAGTCGATGGATGTAACGCCTGCCCTACGCGAAGTTGCCATTGCCTCTGCTATTGAAGAAGCCAAGCAGATCGCACAAAATTTCGGCTGGGAAATGGACACTGCCCCCAAGCTTTCGACAGTGCAAGTGTGCTCGATTAATCTATTCGCAGACTAAATGTTGAATTTCATCAGCGCGATTGTCTTGTGAGGATAGGAATTCATCCAAGCTGCGTTGTCGAGTACAGCTTACAGTGAAGCCAAGAGAAAAAATAGGGACACAGCAGCGCCGTGTCGCCAGAAATATCGTGTGTCAAAGCGTGGGCTACCTATTGTGATTGTCCTTCAGACGCACGACGACGACGGCGATGTTGTCGCGTCCACCCGCTTGATTGGCGGCAGTGATTAGCATGTCGCAGGCGCTTTGTGATGACATGGCAGTGGAGACGATGCGATGAATCGCTTTATCGTCGAGTTCGCGCGTTAAACCGTCGGAGCATAACAGCAGCGTATCGCCGTCCATGAGTTGAGTCTGGAACAGATCAACCTCCATAACGCTTTCCAAGCCGATTGCCTGCGTCAGCATATGCTCGTATGGGTGATTCTTAGTTTGCTCGTGCGTAATCGCGCCGCTTTCCAGCAGTTTTTGTGTCATTGTATGGTCAGTCGTTAGCTGCTGAATACCTGTCCTGGTGATGATATAGGCGCGGCTGTCACCTACACTGGCGATGTGTGTTTCCTGTCCCACAATAATCGCCGCGACCAGTGTTGTGCCCATATTCATGCCATAGCCGCGATTGCGTGCCTTCACCAAGGCATGGGCGCGCTGAAAGGCATACTTGAGCCGATTCCCGGCACGATCAACGAGATCATTTGGGGATTTCTCGCAAGCGTCCAATAGGGTACTGATGACCGCGCGGGCAGCTAAACGGCTAGCAACTTCACCATGTTCATGTCCACCCATGCCATCGGCAAGGACGTAGATTCCGGCGGGCGGCTGATCGGCGTGAGCTGTTTGTGGGACTTTCTCAAACATCACAAAATCTTCATTGAGCACGCGAACACGCCCTGCATCGGTGCGGCAGCTTACTTCTTGCAGCATATCGCCGTAGAATTGCCTGTCCATCATCCTCTACTCCTCTGACGTGTGGTGCGTCCTACATTTCCCTTTACTTATAAAGCAAGTTCAGCCTGTTCACATGACCAGTCTGGCGTTTTCGCTTATAGGAGAAGTGGGGGGTTTTAGGGTAGGAACAACGGTGGATGTGATGATGAATTTGGTAAAAAATGGGCATGAGGGCTGAAAATTGCGTCCCAGCGTGCTCATGAGTCTTGATGAAAACTGTATCAAGTGAGTTTGCTGCTGTGAGGCGAACTCTGCCTGTGTTTGGTCTACTGAAAGATCACCCAACTGGACTACTTTAAATAGCGACGATTCGCTCATGCATTCGAACCAGTCTCAGCATAAAGTTAGATTAAGTAAGTCAACATGCGATTACTGAGTATTAAGGAGAGTATCAAATGTTGAGCTGGGCACTGTTCTTCTTTGTGGTAGCTGTGATCGCCGCCTTCTTCGGATTTGGCGGGATCGCTGGAACTGCGGCTGGTATCGCACAACTTCTCTTTGTTGTGTTTATCGTTCTGTTCCTCGCGGCGTTGATTTTTGGTCGACGGACACCGAGCGTGTAACCAGGCATGTCTGAAATGGGGAGGACAACACCTCCCCGTTCTCGTCTTTGTAAGAGTTGGAGGAAATGTAATGTCAACCGAACGTCAAGAACAGGTGAAGATTGAACGGGATGCGAATTACGAGCGTCGTCAACGTGTCGTCGCTTACGCACCTTCTACGCGCGTGGTATTGGTTTCGCGCATCAGCAAGCTGATCTGGCTGTTTGTAGGCATCATTGATGTGCTGCTTACACTCCGGTTTGTGCTAAAACTCATCGCTGCTAACCCCGGTAACGGCTTCGCAGACTTCATTTATGGTCTGACCAATGCCATGGTTGCTCCCTTTATCGGTCTCGTCAACACTCCTGTATCAGCAAGTGGCTCAATGGTCGAGCTGGCGTCAATTTTTGCCATGGTGGTTTACACCCTGGTGGCGGTGATTATTGTGCAGTTACTGCGTATTCTGTTTGCCAGCACTGGCTCACGGAAAGCAGTCACGACTGTAGAAAAAATCGACTAACCGATTGCTCTCAGAAGGCAGACCCTTCACGATTTTATCGGTCAGATCTTCGCTAAACACGTCGCACTACATACCGATGAAGCGAGTCCCCTCTTTCGCAGAACTGAGGGGACTGAACGGGTCATAAAAGTGTAGTTATGAATAAACAAGCGAC
>CALMZT010000500.1 GCA_937870805.1 uncultured Chloroflexota bacterium | reverse complement strand
ACGCAGTTGGGTTCACGAACAAGGGGTTTAAACCCCTTGTTCAAGCACAAATCGCGGTTCAACTGCGTAAGTCCTGACATGATATTTTTGGCAAATCTCCTACTTTCTTTAACCCCCGCATCATCCAACATTAACACCCCCGCGTTACAGTGACGATCTGACGCAAAACGACCCACAAAGAGCACGATAAGCCTGATGCTGTGTTCCACCGCCTGCGAAAAAACATTCCATTTGCTATCCACTGACGTTCCACCGCGCTCCCTCACGTCGTCCCTCATGGCACGTTCATTTATAAATTCCCAGTTTTCAGGTATGATGTGAAGACAAAAGCAAAAATCAATGTTTCGCGCATGACATGGCAAACGTTTCTCCCTGATCGCACCATTCGGCGGCTCGACATCCTCCCCGGCAAACCGCCTCTGCTGGCGGTGTGGACACGCGGCGATCAGGTCAGCTACTACGACCTGCGTGACGGGATGGCGCAAGGCGACCTCACGCTCAAAGCACTTGCTAGCAGCACCCGCGAAGACGACTCCTGGCAAGCCTTTGTCGCGGCGCTCAAAGCTCCCAACAACGCGACCCTGCCCCTCGTGCGCAGCGGTGACACAACCATCTACAGCAGCGCTGACGGACGGCTGCGCTTGTATCACACAGGCAGCGCCGACCTCTACCTTGAGGAAGAAGGGCAGGAAGCCCAACTCGACGCAGGCGGCGCAGCCAACTTCATCGTGCTGGCACTCGACCCGCAGTTGGGCGTGATCGCCGCGCTGGACGAAGCTCTCAAACACCACATCGACCAGAAGAACAACCCTGTCGGCGCGTTCGACATCGGCTTGACGCTGCAACCGGAACTGCGCCCCTCGCTGGCGATTGCCCACAGCGGCGGCGCGATCTTCGCCTGTGATGGGCAGACGCTCGTGCTGATCGACAACGGCGGCAAAGTCCTCAAATCGCTCGATTCCCATTACTACGTCGGGCAGCTAGCGTGCTCACCCAATGGCAACCGCCTCGCCGTGAGTGACCTCGAAAGCGGCGTGATTCGCGTCTACAGTGGCAGCGAACTCATCCCCATGCACCAGCGCTTCGCCGCCGACCTGCTGGAGCGCGCGCAGATGGAGAACGCGCAGGAACTGAGTTCGCCGGACGGCGCGGCTTTGAATGCGCTGACGATCAACAATCAGGGTGTTCTTGCGTTCGCGCTGTCGGGACATGTTTGCGTCAGCGAAACAGGTTACATGGACGCCTTGCCCCGCCCACAGCGCCTGTTATAGCTAGGAAATGGCGCGCGCAATGAGGAACGCAGCGGCGGCGGCTAATCCCCCGACCAGCGTTGTTTGCAGTGCCCCGCGCACAGGATGAATCCCCGTCAACCGCCCTTTCACGTACCCGAATACCAGCAGTGCCAGCAGCGTCGCCACCACTGACAGGATTTGCGCCGTGGGGATGTCTGGGGACAGGATATAAGGCAGCAGCGGAATAAATCCCCCCGCCACATATGCTCCCGCAATCGTGAGCGCGCTTTTCAGGGCACGGCGCGGGTCAGGCTTTTCCAGCCCCAGCTCAAAGCGCATCATGAAATCAACCCATGCCGCCGGTTTCGCAGCCAATGCTTACACCATCGGTTCGCTCTGTTCGGCGGTCAAACCATACTCAATGAGGATGTTTTTGACCTCTAATTTCTCGGCATCAGGCATGGTGATCGTTTCCTGCTGCTCACGGCTGCGCTCAGTGTCGTAGTGATTGATGTCACTGCGCGCGGCAAGGTAGCCACCCAAGCCCATCGAAATGGACCCGGCAACGATTTCCGCCAGTCCGGCAGTGACGACGACAGCAGTGGTCGCGTTTGCTGTGCCCGATAACCCGGCTGCAAGCGCAAACGGCACCGTCAACCCATCGGACATGCCGATAATAATGTCACGTATTGTCTCACTTGCCGTAAAGTGTTTTTCGACATGAGGTGTTTGAGGCATTGCACTGATCCTTTCTGCTTGGATTTAGCCAGCAATTAATGGTACAGCGGGAGGCATCTGTCGTCATCTTTGCATTGTTTAGTTCGACATCGCCGACGATTCAATCGGCAAACAGAACTCACTAAGTCGCTCCCCTGTAGGGCGTGTCATGCCGAACGTGAACGCCGTGTGCGCGCTATCGAAGGCTTCAGAGGGCGTGGCGATGAAATAGGTATCCTTCACGATTTGCCCCGCCGACCACAGCGTCGTGGGATAACTCCCCGATACGGGCGCGCGCGCGTCGTCCTGCGCCAGCAAGCGCACGCTGTCATCCCACTGGCACATCGTCCCGTAGGAACGCAGATGGGTGTACACCGACAGCGGCTCGACAGGCACAGCTTCAGCGCGCCAGTACAGCGTTATCCACCAACCGCCCTCAGCGGGTTCAAGGCGGTAGCTGTACAGACTGATTTCAGTGTTAATCGGAAAGTTCACGATGGTCGCGGTATCGGCTTCGACGGGCAATCGTGGGTCATCGGCAGGGCGCACTTGCAGGAAAAAGTCGGACGTTGTGCCCGAATAGGCGATGAGATTCTCCTGCGCGAACCACGTCGCGCCATCGTACAGCCCCATGCGTGCGCGCCAGTTTTCGCCCACATAGACATTTTGCTCGGTGTTATAAATCGTTGGGAAAGTGATCTGCCACAAGTCGGTGTTGAACAAAATCGGCGTGCGGCGTCCGCTGCGTTCCAGTGTATCCAGCGCGACGAACATCTCCGGCGACCACTGAACCGTCAGCAGCAGCGCATTGTCCGGCAGCGCGCTCACGGCTTGCGCAAACGTTTCCGCGCGCCGATCCTGGCTCATATCACGCACTGAATAATTCTGTGTCAACTGCTGCCATGCCATGAACAGTATCACTATACTCCCGACCACAGAGGCTATCCTTTGGATCCTCTCTTTGCGACCTTTGCGCCTTTGCGGTTCAATCTCCTGCTTTTCTTTGCGTACTTTGCGCCTTTGCGGTTCAAATAACGCATCTGGCAGCCAATCCAGCGACAGCAGCACCGCCAAGCCCAACGCCAGCGGAAACCACAGCGCATACTGGTAGATGATCGGCTTGAGATCGACTTTCCAGATCAGAAGGAACGGTACGACAGGCAGCGCCGCCAACGCCAGCGTCAGCGCGATACGCCAGTTCACTCGGAACAGCGCGAGTATCCCCAGCGCCGACACGACAATCAGCGGCGTACCCCAATCCGCGCGCAAATGTTCCCACACCATCGGCAGACGATTGAGCAGCGCGTCGGTGCTGAACTCGAAGTTGCTCTCCAAACCCGCGCCGCCCGCCGCGAATGTGCCGCGTATCAGATTCGTTACGTCTTCCGTGCTGATGGTCTGCGGAATCCATGCGGCGCGCGTGCCGTAGACGGCGAAAGGGTCGCTGGCACGCACGTAAATGTAACCATACGACAACAGCGGGATGAGACCACACAGGATTATGATGAGCAGGTGGCGTGGACGAAGATGAGAGTAGTGGACGAGTACGGTAAAGGCGCAGGCGGGGAGAATGAGCACGATCAGGCGGTGGTTGGCGAGACCGAGACCGATACACAGCGCCGCCAGATACAAGGCTCTCGGCTGTGTCGGGTGTTGATGATAGTAAAGCAGCGCCCAGAAGCAGCACGCCAGTATCAACGCCTGCAAGCCCTGCACGTCGGCAATCGTACTCATGTGCCAGATGGAGTTTGTCACGACCAGCAGCAGCGTAACGACAAGTGCGGGCAGCAAGCGGGCGATCAAACGTGCCAGGCGGAAGAATACAACTGACGATAACGCGCTGCACAACGCCGAAAAATACGTGACCCATGTGTATGCCGATTGCCCCAGCGCTTCCCCTATGCGCGACATGAGGAATGCCAACACCGTGTAAATCGGATAGCCTGTGCTGTGGATGATGCCCAGATGATAGGACGCGCGCTGGATTTCTGCTGAATCGACAGAGATCCCGCCTTCGTAGATCAGACCGGGCGCGGCGGTACGCAGATATAGCCCCAACGCCAGAGCAAAGATCAAGAGGCTGCAAAGCACGTCGGGCAGATGTTTTTTCGACAAGTGAGAATTCCTTAGTCGTTAGCGATTAGTCGATAGTCAATAGTCGATAGTCGTTAGCTGATAGCGAAATACAGAAGGTCATTAGTCCTAAAGAAGGGAAATATGCAGTTACGGCGTAAAGACGAGTAAAGACGCGGGTCTGTAGGGGCGCACGCCGCTTCGCTTACAGTGTGCGCCCGATGGTGGGCAGACACATAGGTCTGCCCCTACAATTCTCCGTATTAAAGAGCCAAAGAGCACAACTCCCTTGTTCGCAAAAACCAGAACAGAAACAGACGCGATTGTATTGGATTATCATCTAAAAAACAGCGGGATTTGAGTAGAACAGTTCAAAAAGAGGATTATAATGAGGAAAGGGGGACATCGTTATTCTGTAGTGGATTGGGGATGAGCGATGAAATATCTTACCCTTTTTTCGATACACAATCTTGCGCTGCTGAATGATTGGCTTCAGGAAACGGGCGAACTTTACACCGACGTTTACCTGCCGCGCACTGCTCGGACGAGCGATTGTTATTTCATTCATGCAATGGATGACTTGAAATCTCTGGTTGAGCAGCAGTCGCGCAGCCAAATGGTCCTGACGATTTTCCACCGCAGGCAGTATCCACTACGCGGCATTGCCGACGAAACGCTGTTGGAACAAGCGCTTGAACAAATTCCCGATGGTGAATGTTATACAATAGTGTCGTTGAGTAAATTTCCATCGAGCGTGAAATTTTCGGGCAGTGGCAAGAGCCACGCAGAACTGCGGCACGAATTCGCTGAGATCTTAGGCGAAGAAGTAGGCATCGGACACGAGCCTTGCGTGGTTCATGACAAAATGTGGTTTAAGAGACAGCTTGATGAAGTCTTTGAAGCTACCGTTCTGGCGCGCGATCAATACGCCATCGTCAAGAATCAGGATTATTACGAGCCATACGCCAAAGAACCCGAACGTTATCACTGGCTTGAGGAATTGTGGGTGAAGTGAGGTGGGCAGGGACAGCCGATACAAGTGGCGTTTGAAGTTTTCCAAAAGGAATGGGGACGCAATCCCAATCCTCCGGCGATCACGGTGACGTTCGTCGCATGGCTGGCACATCCTGACTTTCTGGCAGAGATAAAAGCCATCGCGGTTGTGCCAGAGTAGTTAATCAACTCTACTCTAACAAAACAAGTGTCTAGGGTTTGTCG
>CALMZT010000499.1 GCA_937870805.1 uncultured Chloroflexota bacterium | reverse complement strand
TACCCTGCTGCGTCGCATGTTTCCACGCCGCACCGCTGAAACCCTTGGCAGCATTCTCGGTGAGCCTATCGTTGTGACGATTGCTGCCAGTGTGATGACCTTGCCGCTGATCGCCGTCTATTTCAGCCGCTTGTCATTGGTGATGCTTCCTGTCAATTTGCTGATCGTACCTGTGCAGTCAATATTACTGTTGCTAGGTCTCACCGCAACGATCATCGCCATGTTCGTGCCAGGGTTGGGACAAGTTCTGTTTTGGCTTGTGCTGCCCCTGCTGGCATGGACGATTGATGTTGTGCGTCTCTTTGCGCGTCTGCCCTTCGCTGATGTGGAAATCTATGCAGATCCGCGCCTTGTCGCTTTGTTTTTTGTTGCTGTACTAGGATGGGCAATGACACAAGCCACCCAACCCACTTTGTTGCATTCAGTGACCAGATTCTTGCGTCGGCGCGCTATCGTGACGGCTGCGGTGTTCGCTGGCGTCATGCTTGTGACATTGATCAGCGCGGTATATTTCAGCCGTCCTGATGGGAATTTACATGTTTGGTTTCTTGATGTTGGACATAGCAATGCCGTGCTTATCCAAACACCAGGCGGCGCCCATATGCTGGTTGATGGAGGCAGGTTTCCGTCGCGGCTGCTGACTTCGATTGGAGATCGTTTACCTTTTACGGATCGCACGCTTGAGGTGCTGTTTCTTACACAGCCAGACGAGTTCGAGTTTGGCGCGTTGCCAAGTGTACTCTCCCGCTATCAAGTCGATCTCGCCCTGTGGAATGGACAGCCTAATGGAAGCCAGGCGTTTGCCAATCTACAAGCCGCCCTCTCCAACACCCAAATGCTAGCTGTGCAAACCGGCTACACCTTAGACTTCAGCGACGGTGTACAGATCGAAGTGTTGTATCCGCCTACACAGCCACAGCTTGGCGATAGTCTGGATGACAATACTCTGGTGCTGCGTATCAGCTATGGAGAAATATCATTTTTGCTCACATCGGATTTGAGTCGTGAGGCACAGGAAAGCCTCCTGTCAACTGAAGAATCCCTTTTGACAACCGTACTGCAATTGCCGCAGCGCGGCACAGCGCGTTCATTGAGTAGTGATTTTGTGGCGGACGTGCAGCCATCGGCGCTGATATTACAAAGCGCCCGGGACAACCGTCGTGGCGACCCGGACGCTGATGTGCTGGCAATGGTAGAAAATCTGCCTTTATTTCGTACCGATCAAGGGGGTGTCATTCATCTGTGGACAGATGGCGCACAGTTGTGGGTGCTCCAGTCGGGCACATAAAGCCTACAGGAACTGGAACAGCATGGACTGGAACTGATTCTCGATTTCCGAGCCGGGGCGCTGCATGACAAACCAGAAAGCGAAGAGGTAAATACCCCCAAGCACGCCAGTGAGGATCGCTGGACCACGCGACTTCTTGGCTCTTGTCATGCCCGCGACGATGATCGGTAGCGCAAAGATGCCACAGTGAATAATAAACAAGAGCAGCCCCTGTGGATAATCAAAGATGAGAGGATCACCGCCAACCGATCTCCCAAGAGTGTTAAAAACGCCCAATGGTGCGAGTTTCGACAGCACTATCAGCAGCAGCACCGTCGCCATAATCATCGTGGTGACGATTTCCTTGTCACCTTGCATGAACAGTGTCACCAACGCAAAGAAGAAGAGTGGATAGATGAAGAAAATATCCCAATAGCCTTCTCGCGGGCGCGGTCCAATGTAACGCAAAATCTGCTGTCCTAGATCGTTGCTGCTTTGCGCATAGGTCACAGGCGCAATGGTCGCCATCAGCAGCACCAGCAGCATCTTCCCTCCGCTCTTGAACGGGTTTCGCGATCGCGTCGTCCGCATCTTCGTCATCTTCAACCGGTTGAGGTGCCGCTGCATCTTTGGCGATAGCATCGAGCTTGGCCTTGTCCGGGGCGGCGGCGGTGTGATTAAGATTCAGAATCGCCGTGGCAATGGCACGCTCGTGTGCGGAGGCATTGGTGTCCGCGGCAATTTTCTTCAGCTTTTCCTTGTCGGCATCGCTGGGGTAATGGCGTACGTTAATCATTATTTCCGCCATGGCCTTG
>CALMZT010000498.1 GCA_937870805.1 uncultured Chloroflexota bacterium | reverse complement strand
TGTTAACAGGAAGTGGGGCAAACGAAATCCGAACGGTGTGAGACAGTGCGCTTTTGCGCGTACAACATTGCACCATTGGGATTGGCGGGGACTTATGGACTCCGTTCGCTAAAAAGTTCAGAATGTCAAAGTTCTGGATAACCATGATTACCTCAAGCAATGAGTTGAAAGCAATGAGCAATGAGTCAAAAACATAAGTTACGCAGTCGGGTTCATGGACAGTGGGTTTAAACCCACTGTTCGAGCACAAGTCACGTTTCAACTGCGTGCGTCCTACTTGATTGTCATTTCCTCCACTCCCTACTCATTGCTCGTTACTCATGCTCGTTGCTGCTATTCTATGCGATCTGCCACCACCACCACACGTTCCAGATAGGCATTCTGGAAAAAATCATACGAATCGCACGTAATCAGCGTCAATTGTTCCGTCTGCGTGGGATACAATACGCTCAGATCGTCGGGCTGTACACGCGACACCTCACGCACGCCGTAACGCCGTTCCTCGCTGCCATTTTGCAGAAGCAGCAGATCGCCGCGCACCAACTCGCCAATCGTCGCAAATACACCCTGCCGTCCATCTGCCAACTGTACATGTCCAGAAAGCACAATGTTACCCGGCGCGTCGAGCCACGCCGTGCCTTCCAGATGTCCAGCGTTGTTCCCCAGATTGCGCACGTCCCAACTCGTGCCATCCAGAAACACCTCGACAACAGAGGCATAGATGCCCGCCGAAGGAATATACAGCGTTGTGGGGATCATCGAACCTGTGGTCGTAGCAGCGGCGCTGGGCGTTACTTCGGGCGACGCGGTGGCAGTGGGCAATAGCTGTGGTAACGTGGGCAGCGCAAACAATCCCGTAGAGCTTCGATAATTGTCATAAAGGAGATACCCGACGCCAAGCAGCGCGCCGAAAGCGATGAGCCATAACACAGTAACAAATGAGAAACTTCGGCGACTTCTATTCATAGGTTAGCGATAACGCCTGTTCAATTTAACAATGAGCAAAATACAAGTGAATACTCCACCGGGACAAGCCCAGTGGCTTCTATGGGTCACGATTGCTCGCCCCAATACTCGCTATTCCACGAGTAAGAATGTTGAATGCCGCGTTTAAATCCCGGTCCAGCTTCAGTCCGCACTGCGGACAGTCATGGACGCGAACTGACAGGTCTTTCGGCACATGCTTTCCACAACCCGAACAGCTTTGCGTTGTCCCTCTGGGGTTGATCCGTATCACAACACGACCAGCTTCCTCCGCTTTGTACGTGATGTATTGTACGAACTGTCCCCAGGCAACATCGGCAATATTGCGGTTGATGACTTTTTGTCCGTTAGCTTGCATCTGCTGAATATCGAGGTCTTCAAAGACCAGCAATCCGTAGCGATTTACCATTTGGCACGACTCCTGGTGCGCGAAGTTCGTTCTGCGATGAGTCGCCCGTGTATACGCATGGCGCAGTGCCAAAACGGTCTTCTGACGTTTTGGACTACCCTTTGGCAATTTCTCTTTCTTGCGCTGTAAGCGGGCAATATCTCGTGCATCGCGCTTCATCCAACGCTGACGTTTGATGTGTTCCCCATTGGATAAGGTGGCAAACGTCTTCAAGCCCAGGTCGATCCCCACCCTTTCGCTGGAAGCAGGCAAGGGATGAGGCTCGACCTCCACACTGAAACAGGCATACCATTTACCAGGATTGCGCTGAATAGTGACGGTCTTGATCTCGCCCTCCAGTGGACGATGCAGGATCACTTTCACGTCGCCAATTTTGGAGATCGACAACATTCTGTCGTGTAAGCGCACCGCAGAGCCATATTGCGGGAAGGTGAGACTATCATAGCGTCCAAAACCTTTAAAGCGCGGATAGCCTGCTTCTTTCTCGCCCTGTTTGACGCGGCGGAAGAAGGCTTGAAAGGCAAGCTCAACGCGCCGCTGCACATTCTGCAACACCTGCGAATGCACCTGTTTCAATTCTGGCTTGGCAACCTTCCATTGGGGCAGCAGTTTTGCCGTGTCATAGTAGTTCAGACTTTCACGGCGCTGTTGGTAAGCGTGCTGGCGTGCGGCGAGTGTTTCATTGTAGACCCAGCGGCACAGTTCCAGCGTTTGCTCAAGTTGGCACCGTTGTGCTTTGGTCGGTTTCAGACGGTATTTGTAGGTCAATCTCATGACTTTTAGCGTAACCTGCGTAATTGAAAATGCAAAGCGCTTTCATTCACCAGCACGAGGCTGTGGTGTTCCCGCGCTTTATTCATAAAGGCGATTTCAAATGGATGCTGTATATATCGAGAACAAGCCTTCACTTACTGCTTTTTACGCGCTGCTTTACCGCCGCATGACGCTGTTCGACTTCCTGACGCGCCTCGTCCATGCCTAACACGCCGAAAAAGCGTCCCGCCACCTCAAAACACTCTGCCGCACGTTCCATTTGTCCAAGTTCAGCCAGCACAATCCCAATCGCGCGCAGTATCTTTCCCTGATTCAAGCGGGCTTGCTCAAGGCTGTGTCCTGTGCCGTCACCCAGACTGCCAGCCGCATCCAGCGCTTGCGTATAACTTTCCAGCGCCGCGTTTAAGCCAGTGACTTTATCCTGTTTGCGCCTGGTCATGCGCGCCAGTTCATACTGCAAATCG
>CALMZT010000497.1 GCA_937870805.1 uncultured Chloroflexota bacterium | reverse complement strand
TGTTCAGTGGCACCTGGGAGATGTGGCTGACACGCGCGGTAGTCTTTATTGTTGCCGCCGCGCCGTGCGCTCTGGTCATCTCCATCCCGATAACGCTAGTTGCAGCACTGGGAACGGGTGCACGACAGGGCGTACTGATTAAAGGCGGGCTGTACGTAGAAGAACTTGCTAAAATCAAAGTCGTCGCATTAGATAAGACCGGAACACTGACGCGGGGCGAACCCGAAGTGACAGATATGCTGCTTTTAGAAACGGATGGCGCGAATGGTGCGCGTTCGCAGAAAGACATCCTTGCCATCGCTGCCGGGATCGAACGGCGCAGTCAACACCCGCTGGCGCGCGCCATCACCCGCTATGCTGAAGCACAGTCAGTACCAACCCTTGAAGTCAGTGATTTTCGTTCCCTGACTGGAGCAGGTGCCTCCGCACGCTATAACGGCGACTCCATTTATATTGGAAGTCCTGATTTCTTCCAGCGGCAGTTGAATCTCAATTTCAATCTCGATACACAGGAAACAGTGGCGCGTCTGCAAAGCGCAGGTAAAACGGTTGTGGTGTTAGGCAACGATAAGAGCGCCTGGGCGTTGTTCGCCATCCGCGACAATATCCGTCCAAATGCGAAGAAGGCAATTGCGGGACTGCACGCATTGGGAGTGGAGCGCGTCGTGATGCTGACAGGCGACAACGAGCGTACTGCTCAGGCGATTGCGCGCGAAGTCGGTGTTGATGAGTTTTACGCCGATTTAAAGCCGGAAGATAAAGTAACGCGGGTACGCGAACTGTCACAACGCTACGGGCATGTGGCGATGGTCGGCGATGGCGTGAACGACGCGCCAGCGTTGGCAGAGGCAACCGTTGGGATAGCGATGGGCGCAGCAGGGACAGATGTCGCGCTCGAAACGGCAGATGTGGCGTTGATGGCAGATGATTTAGAGCGGCTGGTTTATGCGCTTCAACTGGCTAAACGCAACCAGTCTGTGGTCAATCAAAACCTGGGGTTGTCAGTGGTTGTGATTGGCGTGTTGGTCATTGGGGCGCTGCTCGGCGCGTTTACCCTGCCTATCGCGGTGCTGGCACATGAGATTAGCGAATTTGTCGTGGTTGGCAGCGGGCTGCGAATGCTGCGGGATTGATAAATTCCGTGTTAGGGTCGGGCTTGTTTAGTACAAGCCCAACCTTTACTGATAGACGACCTAGACCAAAAACCATCTTCCTGAAAAACAAAGGGGTTAAGCCTGCTTTCCGAGTTTGAGAAATGAATTTTGAATTGGCTGCTACAGATTTTGGCTCGCAAAAGTCAAAAATGTTTTTATGGCATAGTCAGGCGTTGTACCTCAGTATAGGAATCACCTCTGCTCTGCATCAGCATCATGCGCTGCAAATCGGCATCAGTTTTGGGCAGCCGTTCAAAATTCGGACTCAACGCGAAACTCGCTATGAACACTTAGGACTTTCGCTTGGGTGCGGATATGATGATATTGTAGAGGGATGATAACCACGCCAATAGATTGAATATCTCATAAGGACTGTGCTGAAGAAGTCCACAAAATTCTCAATGGCTTGCGCACGCATAATGACGCGATGCTGCTCAACGCGACGCCAGGTTTGTGGCTGGGCATGGCAAGCGCGCTGGCGACACAGCGCGGCGTACTTCTTGAAAGCGAGAATGTTTATTTTAGGGCAGTGCAGGAGTGTGCGGGCATCGATTCGGCGTGGGCAAAGGCGTTTCGTCAAGCGTCGGGATTAGAAGAAGTTGCAGGCGATGGGTTATTAATGGAGAACCGCGCGAAAGGCGCGCTGCGACTGTACCGCGAGAGAGCGATACTTTTATCGCCTGTACTAAAGTCGGAACACGCAGCGGTGGTGCAGCAAGCACTAAAGTTGATTGAACAATCATGAGAGCTTTTGCTCAACCCAGATGCACGCCGCGACGCTGTGTCCGATGACGCGCTGTTCACCATCGACCAATGCCGTGATCGGTCCATCAAACGGGTCATGAGCCAGGACTTGGACGTTGGCGTCCAGCTTGAAACCGCGATCCAGCATGTGCTGAAGCATATCAGGTGAATCAGCGGTGAGGCGCGAGACGGATGCCGGAACACGTTGTGGTAGCTGCGAAAGTGGCAGCAAATGACGCTCCTGTACAACGCCTTCAGCAGATGGGATAGGGTCGCCATGCGGGTCAACCAGCGGGTCGCCTAATTTATGCGCCAGTGCATCGATAAAACGATCCGAGACGGCATGTTCCAGTTTCTCGGCTTCGTTATGAACTTCGTGCAGCGCATAACCCAATTCTTGCACCAGATATAGTTCGATGAGGCGATGACGGCGAATGACCTTCAGCGCGATGTGTTCGCCGGACTCGGTGAGGCGCACACCTCTGTAGCGCTCGTAATCCACCAGGCCTGCGTCCACCATGCGCCGCGCCATATCGGTAATTGAAGGCGCTTTGACATTCAAAACCTCTGCCAGTGCATTGGTCGATACACGATCATTATTTTGCTGTTGCAGGGTATAGACCGCTTTAAGAAAGTTTTGTACCGCATCATAGTCGGCAACATCACGGTGATGGGTCACGCTTCCACCTTTTGAACTCATTTACGGCTATGATAGCACAAATTTGTATGGGATGAATGCATTACTCTTTCAGGGGATGCAGCTTCACTTTTCTACCGCTAATCTTAGCGTAGTTAAAAGGTGTGGATGACGAAATGCGCATCTCATGAACTACACATCGTTGCTCTCGAAGGCAGTGACGTGTGGCATTTCAGCCCGTTCCCGCTGGAATGGACATTAGATTGGTTTGCCTGTGGCTGATTGCCACTATTTATTGCGCCGTTTAGGGGTGGGACGTGTTTCTTCAACGTGCGGCATGTTCTGTATCGTGGGTGCTGAATAGCTGCTGGATGGTGGCGGCGGATATTGCGACGCCGGATTTGTGCGCTGGATTTGTTCCAGTTCTTGCTGTGTCGGTGGGTGGAACGGCATCACGGGCGTCGGGCTGCTATCCCTAAAAACTCTTTTCGAGTCAGATTTGAAAATCCGACGCACAAAAAATACCAATATTGCGATCACCAGACTCATCAGCAGCGGAAAGAGAATAATGATACCTGCCTGGATGAGGCGTACATCAAGATTAACCGTCCTCGGCAATAGATTGCTGCCTTCTGGCGTACCAACGTAGTAGGCAAGAAAGGCACTTGCGCCGAGTACCAGCAGCAGATACCCAATTTGCAGGATACCCTTCATAATCTTTATCAGCAGCAGCAGTGCCAGCAGTCCCCCAAGAACACCCGCGCCGATCAACAGAAGTGTATTCGTCTCCATAGTAAAAAATACCTCTCAAATTATCGAGGTCGCTATCTTTATTATACGCTTATTTCCGCCCGCCGCTTTTACATCGTGCTGTACAGAAGTCCTATCCACCTGCGCGCGCGACATTTACCACGATTTCGGCGCTGGCGCTGTTACCCGCCTGGTCAAACACCACAGCCGTGAAGGTTTCGCTGCCCGTGCGCGTGATCTCCCACTCCACAGCAAAAGGGAATTCCTGATCGGCACCCATATACTCGCCATTGTGATAGAACTCGACACGATCAAGCGCAAGGTTATCCTGCACAAGTGCCTCAACGTTCACTGTGGTATCGCTAGGAAACAAATACGGGCGTGGCGCACCGGTGGCATCCGTGCCCGTGCTGAGCGTAATCGTCGGTGCCACGTTATCGACGGTGACGTAAACGATTGCTTCCTCGCGGTTGTTATTCAACAGCACAACATTCAAGCGCAGCGTATAAATACCGTCCAGCCCGTTGGTATCCCATGAACCCAGCGATGAGCCGGGACTGTAATCCGTTTGCTGTCCCGTGATTTGTATCCACTCGTTGGGATTGACGCCCGCGCCATACGACAGTTCGTAATACTGCATTTGCGCAGCGTCAACACTGCCGCGCACATCGACCACACCGCCAACGTAGGCAAGCGCCTGTGGCTGCAAAATCGTAGCAGAACTGAGCAGATTCAACTGTCCACTGATCGTATCGAATTCGGTGGGAGGCAGGGGTTGTCCATTCGCGCGCCACCAATCAAGCGCGTTATCCGGCGGCACGAAATAGGTGCGTGTTTCAAGCTGGCTGGCGGGCGTGCTGCTCGTTGCCAACTGTCCTGTGTCGCGGTTCACATCCACCAGACGCCAATAGGTATCGGCTTGTGTCGGCTGCGCGCTTGCCAGGAAAACCTCTGGACGCTGTGGGCAGGCTTGCGTCGGTAGTAAGCCCGATAGCTGGCACACGTTGCGTATTACGATGTCGGATGGTTGCTGCCAATCAGTGATCGGCAAAATATCGCGCGCATTCAGATAATCCATCACCGCACGCCACACAGGCGCAGCGCCTGTCAATGCAAACATGTCGAGGGCGATTTCTCCGCCATCATCACGCCCCACCCACACGCCGATGGCAAGCTGCGGTGTATAGCCTACCGTCCACGCTTCTTGATTATTGGCTGTTATGCCATTGACGACGGCGACAGGGCGCGGCACATCGTTAATGTCCACCAAATCCAGCGCATTATCACGTGGCAGCACATTCCAGCGCGCCTCACGATCTGCAAGGATATTGTTCACGAGATAACCCAAGCTAGGTTCAAAGATCGGCGTCGGCAGGCGCGCAAGTTCATCATATTCCCACAGTACAGTTCCATCTGCGTCTTCAATGCGCAGCACTGCGGCGGGGTCGCGTACACGATAACCCTGACCGATAGGTTCTACCTGAACACCGTGCATATTGCCCATCGCGGCGAACACGCTGTAAGCATAGGTTATATCCATGACAGACACAGCGCCGCCGCGTTCAAGCAGTGAGAGATCATAATCGTCATTGTTGAGGCTGTTTAAACCAATTTGATGAGCGCTGGTCAGCACGATATCAAGCTGTACAGTGTTGGCAACGGAGACCACCGGCGGCACCAGCCCGGAAGCTAAGGATTCGCGTAAGCTGATCGGACCACGATATTGTCCGTCGCTGTTCGTCGGAATGTAGATTAAGCCTTCTGTCGCGCCGGGAAACGGTTGTGAAATGTCGAGCAGCATCGTCGCCGGATTAAAGAGACCAGTGCCGAAGCCTTGAAAGTAAACAAAAGGTTGCAGCGTTGGACCCGCCTGGTAAACGGCACGCACACCTTGCCCCACCATGCTCAACAGTTCACCTGTTTGCGGATTGATGACGACAATCACGCCTTCATCGGGCGGGAGTGTGGAAACATCAGCATCCGACATATTGCTTGCCGCCGTGCAGGGCAAACCGTTTAACGCCATGATCGGCTGTGTATTGCCGTTCAAACGTGCCAGATGTGTACGCAGCGCACAGTCCGATTGATAATACAAATCGAGATCGAGCGTCGTCGTGATGCGCAGTCCACCGCGCGCCACCATTTGCGCGCCATCACGTCCGATTGAGTTGAGAATCTCTTCTGCCTGCCGCCGCGCGTATACGGCGAATTCCGGCGCGACTTGCGGCGCTTGTGCGGTATCCTCCGTGATCGTCACGACGGCGGCACGCGCATCCGCCAACTGTGTTTCGCTAATCACGCCATTCGCGGCGAGTTGATTGAGTAAATCCTGCTGGCGTCGCAGTGCCGCTTCCTCATTATCAATCGGGTTGTACTGTGTCGCTGTAGGGATCGCTGCCAACAGCACCACTTCGGCAAGGTTCAAATCACGAGCGCGCTTGCCGAGGTAGACACGTGCCGCCGCGTCGATACCGTAGGCGTCGTGTCCGTAGTAGTTCGTGTTGAGATGCCATTCGAGAATTTGTTCGGGCGTGTAGCGACGGTTGATCTCAGCCACTAAAGCAATCTCTAACGCGCGGTCTTCGTAGGTCACGAACTCCGGCAACGGTAGGATGGCATTGCGCACAAGGCTCCCCGTCAGCGAAAAATCGGCAGGCAGTGGACCTTCGATCAGGTTGTCCCATAAACGGGTGAAAGTGTTCCAGATGTCGAAGCGCGCTGTCGTCAAAAAGTCAGGGTCTTCTGCCAGCAGCGAAGCCTCTGCGAGATACGGCGGCATATCGTTTAACGGCAGCCAAACGCGCTCATCGCCTAACGGGATTTGTCCATCACGGTCATAGAGTTCAGTCGCGCCGATCACAGGGTCAAGATAAATGGTCTCTTGCGGCACAGGCAGCATCTGTATTCCACGCACGTAGAACCACGCTGCACCACCCACCGCCACCATCAGCGGCGCAATGACCACCAGCAGCACGACAGCCGCCGCGACAAACGTCCACATGTGCCCATAATGGCGCGCGGCTCGGCGTGCCTGGCGTCGGTTGCGTCGCCTACGAATAACGTGCGTCACAGATGTCATACTTCGGAAGCCTTTTGTGTCAGCATCATATACAACTCTAATCCAGAACATTCTACACTATACAAATGTCATTTGATGAAAATACATACCCTCATAAACTTACATGTTACAATGATGTTGCACATTAAATATTTTCAATCTGTATTAAAATTAATCTTTGACATAATATTACGCAGGGTGTATATTTGTTACAAGAGAGCGAACAATTTTCGTTATATTGCCGAGGATAACCGAACATGAGATCGAATCTGAATAAAAGCAGAGTGCTGATTGTGGAAGACGATCAGAGCATTAGCAAGCTGATGACGGATTATCTGACGAAACATGGGTACGAAGTTACCGCCTTCCCCGACGGACCAGAGGCAATTGAACATATCAAAACACGGGGACTCCCACACATCGCGCTCATCGACCTCGCCCTGCCGACCATGCATGGCTTTGAGTTGAGCAATAAGCTGAAATCGATGGCAGATGTCCCCATCATCTTTGTCACCTCCAGCAGCGATACCGAAACCATTGTCCAGGGCTTGAAAAAGTATGCCGAAGATTTCATTGTGAAGCCCTTTGAACTGCGCGAACTGGAAGCGCGCATTCAGGTCGTGCTGGCACGTATGCCCAGCCTCGACTACGCCAGTGAACCTATTATCCGCATCGACGAGTTCTTGAGCATCGATTTTGCCCATAATCGTATTGTCCTCGGCGGCAAGTCGATGGGCTTGACTCCTACGGAGTCGATTCTGCTGCATGTGCTGCTGCGCAATGCGGGGCGCGTCGTGGAAAATCGGATGCTGATCGCGCGTGTATGGCCTTCGGAAGATGTTTATGAAGACACGCTGCGCGTTCACATGCACCGTTTGCGGCGCAAGCTCGAAGCCGATTCGCATCATCCACACTACATTCGCACAGAACGCGGCGTCGGCTATATGTTTACCGTGCGTCCACCGGACACAGACGAGCAACCAGCGGGAGTAGGTTCCTAGCGAACGTTTATGGCAAGCGCAGAAAGAATGTATGGCGTGCCCCTGACAGCCGCCGACCAGCTTATGCATATCCTGCATACGATGTTCGCGCAAGCCGAATTCGCTTGCGTGTATCTGCTTCACAACGAATCCCTCCAGGAGCTTGTCAAATCGCGCATTGAACCGCTGTCATTGACCGCACAGCAGGCTCTTGAAGAGATTGTGTTAAGCACATTGCAGCGTGCGCAAGGTCAGTCCTCGCTCATCAACGAGGCTGATCTGAGCCAGACTCCTTTTCATTCTGCGCTAGTGCTCCCCTTAATGCTCGACGCTCAGCCCATCGGCGCGCTGGCACTGTTCTCGCAGCATTCCCAACACTACATGCTCGATCAGGTTCAGACGCTCAACACAACACTGGCGTTGATCCAAACCGTCGTGCAAAACATCGTCCTCAACCAGCGCTTGCAGGTGGCGAACGCACGCTACGAGAAACAGCAGGACGACACGATGACGGGTCGCCTGGTAC
>CALMZT010000496.1 GCA_937870805.1 uncultured Chloroflexota bacterium | reverse complement strand
GATGATGGGATGCTGCTGGGACATGAGAGCGCCTACCCGTGTGACCATAAAGCCAGAGAAGAAAGTGTACCCCGGCTCATGTCATCAAGAACAAAATCCCACCATTTGTGTTCGAACCAGCCTCGTTGCCCACGTCTTTCGTTTTTTAAACTCAGCATCCCCGCCGTCAAAATGTGAAATCGATTCGAGCCTCGCCCTTTGATCTAAGTCCGAGTCTGCACTTCGATGTGATAAAGCGCCCAGGGACACAGCGCGAAGCGCGCGCTAACAGGCTTCGCGCGCATGTCCGGAAAACGGTCGGCATCGTAGACCGCCCACAACGGCCCGAGTCCGCCCAACGGCATGGGGCGGCCGTCCAGATGCGTGGCGACGATAAAACGATAGTGGCGCACCTCCGCCAGACTGAGGCGCACTGCATAGCCATCCACGGCGCGCAACAATAAGCCGGTAGCATCCGGCGCACGCGTAGTTTTAATCACATCCGCGAGACGAGGCCCGCGCAGTCGATGCGTCCGGTTGTCATATTCTAGCGTCGGCTCGATGACGTGCGACGGCATCGTCCGCAGTGCCTCGAAATCGAAGGTATAGCCCTTGTCGAACTGAAGTTTCTGCTTGAGCATCATCTGATCCAGCGCGGGGTCGAGCGGCCCGCGATTGGCGCGCCCGATTGCGCCCGTCACAGTCAGCAACGCAGGTCCCGCAGACGTTGCGGCCTCTTTTGCGGACACAAGCGAGGGTAGGACGACGCTGCTCATTGCCGCGGCAGTGAGGAACTCGCGTTTATTCATATGCAATCCACATGCCGTCCGCCTGAATTATGAATTCACACTACTTTTTTTGCGCCTTGATTGGGCGCCAGACGGGTCGCTGCCGTGACGGGCGTTTTAAGCACCATCACCATCATCAGCAGCGCGGCGATGAACACGATGATAGTTGAGGAGCCAGCGAGGACTCGATCTGGTCCGCGGGCACGATCCCACCATGCAGCAGGAACAAGCCGGTAAACATCATCAGCGCGCCGACCTGATGGGCATAGCGTTGAAGCCGCGCGAGCCGGCAAGCCGTGTCCCCCAGCCATAGTTTATGGATCTCGGCGTAGATGAACGACACATAAACGAGTGCCCACACAAGATATTTTCTGTCGAATCCCATTCGTCCCTCCCCCGTGTTTATGGTTTTTGCAAGTATGCCGATTATTCTACCGCCGTCCCAGACAGGTCGACTAACCTCGACACCGGTGCCGCGCCCCCGCAGCGACCTGATCGTGACAGCCTCTGACTGATACGGCGTGGCCTTGGATGCCGCCATCGCACGCAGCGTTACAACTCATTGCGCAGCCACTGACGACCCCGTGTCAATCGTCTTTTGGTTTCGCGCGCCGGATCTTCTTGATCTCATACATGGCTGCGTCTGCACGTGCGAGCACGGCGTCGCAATCAAGCTCCCCGATGCAGGATGTCACCACGCCCACGCTGGCGCCCGTGTAATCGAGCAGCGTCCTGCCGATCAAAAACTGTCCGGTAGTCAGACGTATCAGCCTTTCACGAATCGCCGCGCGACTTGCATCGAAAGCGGCGGAGGTCGAAGGGCAGAACACCACAAACTCATCACCGCCGTAACGCGCCACAAAATCCCCGTCGCGCATACCGCGCCCCAGCGCCTTGGCGATCTCAACCAGAAAGCGGTCACCGGCATTGTGGCCGTACTTATCATTGATCAACTTGAATCCATCCAGATCAATGAAGGCTACATGGACCGCCATCCCCGCGCGTGCGGCATTGGCCATCGCCCTGGTGAGCTCGTTAATCAGCGCACGCCGGTTCGGACAGCCGGTGAGCGGATCGGTCAACGCATAGCGACTGATCCTGCGGTTTTCTTTATGTAACCGCGCAAGCAGTTGGTCGCGTTCCAGTTGACGTGCAATCAATTGTGAAAACATTTTCAGCAACCGGCGCGTGTCGTTCGTGATGTCGATACGCATCCCGCTCGCAGCACACAGCGTGCCGTAAAGCTCACCCGCCTCAACATAAATGGGCTCGCTCAGATAGGTGTTAATCCCCAGGGCGCGCCCCGCCTCAGAATCCCCCCAGCAATTCACCACATCGTCCACATAGGGGCGGTTCTCGTCGATGGCGCGTTTGCACAGCGTGTCGCCCCATGGCACTTCCAATCCTTCCGGGATATTCATCGTTTTGACGTTGCGTGCAAACACAATGTGCTGAACATTGCGCTGCAGATCGATCCTGGTCAGATATGTCGATTCCATCCCCGTCACCGATTCCAGCAGCCCAAGAAGCGGGCGCACCAGACTCTCCAGATCGGCGCTGTCCGATACGGCGGCCACCAGCTTGTCGAGAAAAGGGTCCATGTCCTTAGGCTTTACATCCCGTGCGGCTTGGTTAGATTGATTGTTCACTGTCGAAAATACGGTGCTTAGCCTGAACTATTTCTGCTTGCCGTAAGGCGTCTCGAGCAACGAGTCGCGGTACTGGTCCATATTCTTGATTCGCGGCAGGTTTGCATTCAGCAGCGCCAGCCACTCTTTCTCGTCCATGAAGGGCGCGATGTCGATCAAAAACGGCAAGGCCTGCGCATCCTCGGTCTGGTCCAGAAAAGCTTTGGCATCCGAATACGGAAAACTATCTCGGTGATTGATCATGGCTCGCCCTCGCTAAAGTGACAGAACTTTACCTGAATGAGGAACGGATATGAACGTGCTTTGGATTTGGGGGCCCCCTCGTATAAGCTTTCATTTCATTCACTGAATCGATCCCGACATGATCAGCAAGCAGGACGTCCTACAGGCTTTTAACTTTCGCCACGCGTGCAAGACCTTTGACCCGGAGCGCACGATACCCGAGTCCGATTTTCGTTACATTCTCGA
>CALMZT010000495.1 GCA_937870805.1 uncultured Chloroflexota bacterium | reverse complement strand
ACCCCTCAATTATCTGGTGACAATTCAAACTGCAAATGGCGCCCACGCGATCCTTAACGCAAACGAGTTGCTTCACACAACGTTCTTTCAATTTTCAAGCTGAAGCAACTCGGCATTTGGATAACTCGATAATATGCAATCCGGTTGCGTTCGCCGGATTGCATCAGCCCACATAGCGCATCAACGCCATTGAACCACCAATGCTTCTTCGCACCCAACGTTGTAGTACGAATTTCTTCACTCACAATACGCCATTGGAGCTAAGATAGCATGCGTCTGACCTTCACCACCAGCGTCATCCGGGCAGGCGCAATCCTGTCCAGCAACGGCTTGCCATGCCGAACGTGATGCTTCCCGGCGCTGCCCGATAACTAAGAAGCATCTCTAATAGGTCAGTCGCTGCTGTCCGCTTGGTCCAGACTCACATCCCGCAACTGACGGATGTTTTTTGTCACCAATTCCTTTACATTCTACATAAAGGAGCGCGTGAGCATTGAAGTATGACGACGCAAGAGGTGACGCAGTGGCTGCGCACGCACAACAAAGAGCTGCTGCAACGCTGTCTGGCAGAGGATGAGGTGACGATGGAACTGCTCGATGAAGTCAGCAACATTTTCAAGCGCACGGGAGTTAACGACCAACTGCTGGAAATAACGCCACAACTGCTCACCCTGATCGAGCGCTATAAAGCGGCACACGGAGGCTAATTGAGCGACTGTAATATTTACTCTCTGACATTACGCAGGTTCGCCTCGAACAAGGGGTTTAAACCCCTTGTTCACAGGTTCAGGGTGCGTAACATCAGTTACTATAATTTTAAACTCTTTAGGGAAATACATATCTTCTTCTTACATTTTTCACTTTAGACTGGAGGAACTAGAAAATGGGTTTGACATTGGATGATATGATTCGCGTTGTGATCGCCGACGATAATGATGCAGTGCGTTACGGTCTCAGCGTCGTGATGGAACTGTGTGAAGATATGGAACTGATGGGGGAAGCTGCCAATGGTAAAGAAGCGGTGGCGCTTTGCGAACAGCTGCATCCCGATCTGGTGCTGATGGACTTGCTGATGCCGAAGATGGACGGCGTGACCGCCACGCAGGTGATCCGCGAGCATTTTCCCGACATTCAGGTGCTCGTGCTCACCAGCGGCGTCGAGCCGGAGATGATTGACGCTGCTATTGAAGCAGGCGCGCAAGGCTGCCTCGAAAAGCATGTGACCCTCGAAGAACTCACCGACGCCATCCGCGCTGCCGTCGCCTAGCCGACGCCCTCACTCCACATCCACACGGGTGTGTTTTGCTGTGTCCTATTGCCGCGTTAGGTAGACGCTACCTTAAGCGAAACCGCTCGCTATGCATAATTTCTCATCCCCCTCTAAACTCAACGAATCATACCATCGGTGCTACAATATGTAGTATCGAAGTGCCTGGCATTCGACGGGAGCAAAGCGTGAAACAAATTGAAGAAGTCATTAGTCAGCGGGAACGCCAGCTTGCTGACTTTGTGGATAATGCGGCGGTAGGTCTGCATTGGGTGGGGGCAGACGGTAAAATTCTGTGGGCGAATCAGGCAGAACTCGACCTGCTGGGCTACACACGCGAGGAATATATCGGGCATCATATTGCCGAGTTTCACGTTGACCGGGATGTCATCGACGACATTCTACAGCGGCTTACGGCAGGGGAAACCCTCCTCAATTGTGAAGCGCGGCTGCGGGCGAAAAATGGCGCGATCAAACAGGTGTTGATTAATTCCAGCGTCCGCTTTGAGAACGATCAATTCGTTCATACCCGCTGCTTTACAGTGGACATCACTGAGCGCAAAGAGGTTGAAGAACGCATCGTCCTGCTCTATCAATTGACGGCGGCGCTGTCCGAAGCCATGACCCCGCAGCAGGTGGCAGATGTCATCATGGAGCAGGGCATCGACACGCTGGGAGCCAGCGCGGGTTCGATTGTCGTGTTCGACAAGGAGAAGGCGAACCTGGAAATTCTGGTCGCTGTCGGTTACAGCCAGCAAATCACCGAAGTCTGGCAGCGCTTTCCTGTCCACAGCCCCATCGTCTTAGCGGAGAGTGTACGCACGGAGCAGGCGATCTGGCTGCGCAGCTTTGAAGAACTGCGCGCGCGTTTTCCCGCGATGGGTCCCTTCTACGACGACGGCGAATACAACGCCTGGGCAGCCATCCCCCTGATCGTAGATCGCCGCGTGCTGGGGGCGCTGGGGTTGAGCTTCAAGACACCGCAAAACTTTGATGACCATGATCGCCGCTTTATGATGGCGCTGGCACAGCAGTGCGCGCAGGCACTGGAACGGGCGCGCCTGTCCGACGAGGCGCGTGATCTGGCAGTGCTCGAAGAACGCCAGCGTCTCGCGCGCGACCTGCACGATTCGGTCAGCCAGACGCTGTTTTCCATCAACACGCTGGCACAGACGCTGCCGCGCATGTGGGAGCGTGACGAGGCGCGCGCGCTGACACAGGTGCAGCATCTCATCACCATTACGCAGGCGGCGATGGCAGAGATGCGAACGCTACTGCTGGAACTGCGCCCGACCCGACTGGTGCAGGCGAGTTTGTCGGAATTGTTTACGCAGTTGGCGCAATCTGTTCACGCGCGCAGCCCGATCACCCTCAGCGCCAACGTTGAGCTTGAGCAAACGTTACCGGAAGATGTTCACATCGTGCTGTACCGCATCGCCCAGGAGAGCATCAACAACATGGTCAAGCATGGGCAGGCAACCGAAGGCAGCATCACGCTCAAGGCGGAAAACGGTCATGTGATCCTGCGCATTCATGACAATGGCAGCGGCTTCGACACTAGCGCATCATCGCCAGGACTGGGCTTGGGCGTCATGCGGGAACGCGCCGCCGCGATTGGCGCAACCTTAAAAATTATCAGCCAGCCGGGCACAGGCACCGAAGTCATCGTGAAGTGGCAGCTTCCTATTTAACCTCACCCCCTGGCCCCCTCTCCCTCGCTGGAACTTTGGCTGTAAGGGAAGTTGTGCGGCTAGGGAGAGGGGGAACAGACTCGTGTTGAGGGACGTTTGTGCATCGAAATACGCTGCGGAGAGAAATAGAGATCGTGTTGAGCCTAAGCAAACGTGTTTGTGTACCGTCTAAAAAGTGAGCCACATGCCGTCTGAAAAAATCCGCGTCCTCATCGTCGACGACCACGCTTCGGTACGCTACAGCCTGAGCATCATCCTGGAACTGTGCGACGATTTACAGTTGATCGGGGAAGCCGCCAATGGCAAAGACGCGCTGGCGTTGTGTCAGCGGCTGCATCCCGACGTGGTGCTCATGGACTTGCTGATGCCGGTGATGGATGGCGTCACCACGACAAAGTTTCTGCATGAGCACCACCCCGACATTCGCGTGCTCATCCTCACCAGCGGCACTGACCCCGACCTCATCACGGCAGCGATGGAGGCGGGCGCGCAGGGTTATCTGGAAAAACACGTCAACATCGAAGTGCTGGCAGAGGCAATCCGCGCTGCAACTACTTAAGGGGTGTGCATTATTCTCTACTTTGTCTGTGAAAAGGGATTTTACCCCTATCCCCAGCCCTTTCCCCGTCGCTGCGCTTAGGGAGAAAGGGAGCAAGCCCAAAACGGCTGCCTTGCAGTCCTGCTCCAGGTATGGGGAGGGACGTAGAGTGGGGTGTAGAGAGTTCACACCTGGTTATGCCCACCCCTCAACTACTTAAACGTGAAAGGGCTGTGCCGAAACTTACGCCGCTTTTGGCGCAGCAAGCGCGTTGTGACAAACGCCCCTTTTTGCTATGGATTAGACAGCATTCACGAAGAGCAGCGTGAGAACGACACGCACGTCTAAGAAATATCTTTAACTGACATTACGCACCGTGAACCTGTGAACAAGGGGTTTAAACCCCTTGTTCGAGCTAAGCCTGCGTAACATCAGTCTTTAAATCAGGGACACCTCTATGAATCTAAAAATTATATGTGCTACAATCTTATAGAAGCCTCAATACATCGTGCTGTCAAATAGCGTTGACCTCATCCATCATCTCCCAACGAGTGAATAGAAATTTCTGCCCTCCGATAGAGTTTCTAGTGATAAAGAGGATCAAGATGAGTAGGTTTCGCCTTTTGGGATTATCATTTCTAATGTGGGTGCTGCTGTCCACCTTCGCCATGCCCGTGATGGCACAATTAGGTGCTCCGACGTTAATTGCTCCTGCCAGCAGCAGCACAGCAACCTCGTCAAGACCGACGTTTCAATGGCAGGCAGTTCCCGGCGCAACATCTTATACGCTTTCCATTTACAACGATGCAGCGCTCACCGAGCTTTATAGCAGCGCTACGACCAGCGCCACCTCCTACAGCCAGTTCCCCTATGGATTGGCAGATGGCACTTACTATTGGTTCGTGACGGCGCGCAATAACACCGTGACAAGTCCACGCAGTGAAGTGCGCGGCATTATCTGGAATGTACAGATTAGCCCGACCAACGGCGCTGTTTTGAGCAATACAACCCCCACCTTTAGCTGGAATGCGCTGCCGGTGGCGCGCAACGGCACGCTGCTGTTGGTGGATAACAACACCGACTTTTCCAGCCCCGAATTCTCTTGTGTGCGCTCAGAACCCAACTTGACCTGCACACCTACCACACCCCTCGTGCCCGGTCAATATTACTGGCGCGTCGATTACAACATCAGCAATCGTATTGGGCGCACGGTCTGGTCATTTACCATTTCCGACACGACGCCCGGTCAGCGTCCTGGCACGCCGAGCATCACCAGTCCAGCGAGCGCATTCCAAATCAGCAACAGCCGACAGCTTAACATCGTATGGAGTGGCGTGAGTCCCGCCACCAGTTATGACGTGCAAGTGGATAACAACGACAATTTCGGCAGCCCGGAATTTACTGGTTCTGCCAGCGCGCCGACGACACAGTTGACGACTTCCTCACTGCCTGCGGACGGACGCTACTACCTGCGCGTGCGCGCCGTGAATAATGGCAGCGTCGGGGAATGGAGCGGCGTCGTTTGGGGCGATGTCGATACAACAGCACCGCCAGCGCCACAGCCGTTTGAACCCGCCAGCGGCAGCACGATCAGCTATACGCGCACGCCTACCCTGCGCTATTATGCGTCCTCCGGGCAAAATCTCTACCGTGTTGAAGTGGCGACAGACGCCCAGTTCGGCAACCTGATGTTTCCGACGGTGGAGACGACGGCACATCATATCACCGTCGCCTCTGCTTTAGCCAACGGCACGTATTATTGGCGCGCCCAGGAACGCGACCCGGCAGGCAACTGGAGCGCGTGGAGCGTGACCTCCACCTTTACGATTACAGGCAGTTAGGCGATCTCCTGAGTTTTGTGTAACATATCTACAAGTTACGCAGTTGCGTTCATGGACAGTGGGTTTAAACCCACTGTTCGAGCACAGGTTATTGGTCAACTGCGTAAGTCCTATATCTTTATGTTAGAGGTAAG
>CALMZT010000494.1 GCA_937870805.1 uncultured Chloroflexota bacterium | reverse complement strand
GTGTCAGCATCTCGACAAATGCCGGGACAAGCGAACTACCCCCTGTGCGCACCACCGCTTCGATCTGGTCGGCACGTACACCTGCTTCCTTCAGCACATCATGGATACCCTGTTCGGCGGCTTTCAGTTCGTGGCGAATGAGCTGCTCGAAGCGCGGGCGTGAGAGAAGTTCGCGGATGCGGATGATTTCGTACTGGAATTGCAGCGTTGTGTGGAGATGTGAGGTCAAATCGCGCTTGGCGTATTCGACTTCGCGTATCAGGCTGTAACCGACATTCTTCGTCACCAGTGTGCGCAGGGCGTCGATGGCTTTGGGGTTTTTCGCGCTGCGACGCAGGCGATGGAACACTTCGACGTAGTTGGAGCGCGAGAGGTCAGGCATGGTTTGCCAGTTTTGCAGCGCATCCATCACGTCAGGCGGGAGCACATCACCTATATCAGGGTCTTCACCGAAGTATTTGAGTAGCGAGAAAAAGATGCGTCGGTCAAGGTCATCGCCGCCGACCAGCACGCCGCGCGTCGCTAGCACGTTCGGCGCTTGCCCACCGCCGACTTCGGCTACCGTGAGATCAAGTGTCCCACCGCCGAAGTCGAAGACCAGGACGCGCGTGCGGGTGAGAGTGTTGATATGATACAGGTAGAGCGCGCCGATTGGCTCCATCGCAAAACGGATGTCGCGGAAGCCCGCCATGCGCGCCGCCTTGTAGATGATCTCCTCGGCGCGCTGCGAGATGCGCGGGTCGTCAGAGAATTTCACGGGACGCCCGATCACGACTTCATCACAGACTTCGCCAAGCTGGACTTCCGCTTGACGCTTGAGGTCGCCTAAGACGAGGGTAATGAGTTCGTCGATGGTATAAAAGCGATCAAAAATCTGCGTACCTTCGTATTGTTCGAGGCGCAGCGCGGTTTTGACCGACTGGAGTAAGCGCCCGTTCGCTGCGTCGTCAAAGGTGACGATGACGGGCACACTGTAGATGATGGGGGCGTCTTTACCGGACACCACGACTTCTACCGAGCCGATGTTGCGACTTTTCCAATGAACGGCGCGCCCGGTTTCACGCTGGAGGTATTCTTGCGCCGCCTCGCTGCCGAAGATGGCTTGATGTTGACGGTTGATGTAGATGAGGGAGGGCAGGATTGCCGAGTTCTGGACGGTGATTGGCTGTAAACGCGCGCCATCGTAGACGGCAGCCGCAGAGTTGGTTGTGCCGAAGTCGATACCTAGACGCATCTTTTGACCCTTTATTGTCCGTTGTGGGCGAGTTAGGGTAGCACAGATTTGGCGGGCGTCAATACCAATTTTGATTCGAGATTGTTATGGGAGGCGCATGTAAATCACTTTCATTTTGTTGCTGCTGCAATGAGAGAAGTGATTGCAGCAAGTTGCGTACCTAAAATTGCTGCTGCTGCTGCAACAATGCGAGTTCTCAGTTTTCAGTTGCCAGTTTTTGGTAAATTCTAAGCATTTAACATCACCAAAATATTCCATGTAAAGCAGCATAGCATAAAAAGAAGTTCATTTGAGTTTCTTTTGACACTTTAATGCGATGTGTAATGTAAGAATTCTATTCTTTGCGCTGTTGGTCAATATACGCCTACGCGTCGATTCCCGCCCAAATGTCTTTGCCAAGTCCACGTAGTTCCTTCAAGCTGCGTTTTTGCGTGCGCGTTTCCTGCGACGGTTCAGTAACGATATCCACCAGCAGTTTAATCAACTGCTTGCGTTCCTCTACCGACAGCGCGCGCGCCTCTTGAAGCAGTTCTTGCAGCGTCATTCTACACCTCCTGATCTTCCCTATCATTATACTACCGCCAACGTAATAGCTCACCGCAGCTCCTAAAAGATTTACAGCAGCCAGCAGCGCCTTGTATACTGATTCTTATGAGAATTTCTTGCAGGTTATCAAGCAATGCCGAATATCAATTTCACGCCGTTTCCGAACCTGACCACTGAACGTTTGACATTGCGACAACTGAGCGTTCAGGACGAAAATGAACTCTTTACGCTGCGCGCTGACGAGGAAGCTGCCAAATTTGTAGATCGACCCGTCGTTCAATCAGTCGAGGGGATGCGGCAATTTATCGATAGAATTAATGATGGCGTCGCTAAAAATGAATGGATTTTTTGGGCAATCACCTTCAAAAACGACCCTAAACTGATTGGCACGATTTGCTTGTGGAATATGTCAGTAGAGGATGAGAAAGCTGAAATTGGTTATGAACTTATCCGTGTCTATCAAGGCAAAGGCATCATGCAGGAAAGTGTCACCGCCGTTATTGAATATGGCTTTAAACAGATGGGACTAAAAGCGATTGAAGGTGTAGTGCATCCCGATAATGTGAAATCGATCAAGTTGTTGGAACGAAATAAGTTTATTCGAGACAATACCTTCGCCAAAAATGAAGGGATGTAGGGCTTTTGAGGTAGAGTAGTTGTCAACCAAAACAAACGACTCAG
>CALMZT010000493.1 GCA_937870805.1 uncultured Chloroflexota bacterium | reverse complement strand
GTTCTAACGGCGCTCATCTCATAGCCCTTTCGATGACCAGAGATGAGCGCGGATAAATCTCAGGGCAGCGCCCCGGTTTGGCTTAACATTTCAAGGGTCGTTTGCAAATCGCTCAGGTTGCTCAGATCAATTTCAGGCGCTTCAATGTCAGCGAGTGGTCTGAGTTCAACGCTTGGCTCGATACCAGCCACTAACGGATACTCGTTAGTAGTGGTTGCGAAGTATTCTTGCGCGCTGTTGCCCAGCAGATACAGAATGAGGCGTTGTGCCAAGCCCGGTTGATCGCTGGTGCTCACCACGCCCGCGCCTGCGACGTTCACCAGCGTGCCGGGATCGCCGCCGGGGAAGAAATAATTCGCCGCCGGAATATTCGGATTATCGGCAAGGAAAGCATACAGATAGTAATGATTCACGAGACCAACAGCCACTTCGCCGTTAATGACCGCTTGTACAATGGCGTCGTTGCCCTCGTAAGGCACGGTTCCATTGGCAACCATCCCTTCAAGCCATGCGCGTGTTGCATCTTCACCAATCAGCAGCCGCATTGCTGTAACCTGTGATTGGAACGAGCCGTTGGTGGGTGCCCACCCCACGCGCCCAGCCCATTCAGGATTCACCAGGTCAAGGATTGAGGCAGGAAGTTCGTCTTCGGTCAGCAGTTCGGTGTTATAAACAAGCACACGCGCGCGTCCCGACAGCCCAACCCACAATCCATCGTCGGAACGAAATTCAGCAGGAACACGTTCCAGAACATCTGAGGGCAGGGAGAGCAAGCGACCTTGTTGTGCCAGCGCACCCAGCGCGCCCGCGTCCTGTGCAATGTAAACGTCGGCAGGGCTGTTATCACCCTCTTCCATAATCACCGCCGCCATTTCTGCGGTATTGCCATAGCGCACTTCGATCTGCACGCCAGTTTCGGCGGTAAATTGCTGCAAAATGGGGGCGATCAAATCTTCACTGCGCCCGGAATAAACGGTGAGTGTTTCACCGCTGAGTGGTACAGTATCTTGCGCCGAAACGGGCAGCATGAACGCGGTCAGCAGCATTGAGAGTAACACAGCTGCGAAACGTGCAAAACGCATTTGAGAATCTCCTCCATAAAATCGACAAAGTAAAACGAAGTTCGGCGCCGAACTGTTTTTATTGTGCATCCCCTCACCTGGAATATCTACGCTTGTGGTAAATTTCTCAATTCCGCTGTATTGAAACTTTGATTAAACCGGGGCATGGTACGAAGTGGTCAGAAGGGATAAAACAAGTATGCAGACGGTTAAAACTCATTTTGCAGATTGGACAGATGCTCATGTACGTCGGGCAAATCTGAGCAAGTTGAACACTACTCATCAACGTAAAAGTTATACCGTTGAGTTCAAATTTCAGCGCTCATAGGACATACCATCTGACTTGTAGGGGCACAACATGAGCGTGTTTAAAAACTTATAACCCCTCTCTAAATCCCATCCCTTAGCTTACACGCCAGCGGAGCGAGACTTAAAATCGCGTGCGCGCCTTGCTCCCCTCTCCCCCGCGAAGCGAGTGGGAGAGGGGCGGGGTGAGGGGTGAATGTCGCTGCGTTCTATCG
>CALMZT010000492.1 GCA_937870805.1 uncultured Chloroflexota bacterium | reverse complement strand
GAAGGGTTATACCTCGATGTACCGCCGCGAGCCTGTTGGTGTGGTAGGGCAGATCACCCCCTGGAATTACCCGCTGATGATGGCGGTCTGGAAGATTGGTCCCGCGCTGGCGGCGGGCTGCACTATTGTTCTCAAACCTGCACCGGGTACGCCAATCACTACATTGATGCTGGCGGAACTCATTGCGGAGGCAGGCATTCCGGCAGGGGTTGTCAATATCGTGACAGGCGGAAATGACACCGGGCAGGCGCTCGTCGAACATCCCGATGTGCGCATGGTGAGTCTGACGGGTTCAACGGGCACAGGCAAGAAGATCATGAAAACCGCCGCTGTTACGCTGAAGCGCGTACATCTGGAACTTGGTGGCAAAGCGCCATTTATTGTGTTTGATGACGCAAACGTAGAGACTGTCGCTGCAACCGCAACACTCGCTGCAACCTTTAATACGGGACAGGACTGCACAGCGGCAACGCGCGTCTACGTCGAAGGCAGCAAGCTCAACGACGTGATGGAAGCTATTGTCGAATCGATGCGTGCAGTGAAAATCGGTGCGCCGTTTGAAGATGGCGTGCAGATGGGACCCCTGATCTCCAACGTACAGCGTGAACGTGTGCAAGGCTTCATTGACCGCGCGCGTAATGGTGGCGCAACAGTGCTGACAGGCGGTGGTGTGCCTGCAAACTTTGATAAAGGTTACTACTTCGAGCCGACTGTTATCGCCAATGCTGACCAGAGCGCCGAAGTCATTCAGAGCGAAATCTTTGGACCTGTGCTTACCGTCAGCGCCTTTAAAGATGATGCTGAAGCGGTGAGGTTTGGTAATGATGTGCTCTATGGTCTTGCGGCGTCATTGTGGACGAAAGACGTTGGACGCGCGATGCGGATTGCCAGCGAACTTGAATTTGGCACCGTCTGGGTGAATGCCCACATTCCGCTGGCATCGGAAACACCACATGGCGGCTTTAAACAATCCGGCTTTGGCAAAGACTTGTCGGCAGAAGCGGTGTCCGATTACAAGATCACGAAACATGTGATGGTCAAAAACGTATGAGCGCGAAGACGAAAGAACCTGCTGTGCGCTTGTTGAATGTTTCGCGGCACTTCGGCAGCGTGCGTGCGGTGGACAATCTGATGCTTGATATTTACGATGGCGAGTTCTTTTCCTTGCTCGGTCCTTCGGGATCGGGCAAGACCACCTGCTTACGTTTGATCGCAGGTTTCGAGCAGCCAACAGCAGGCAGCATTCAGCTTTTTGGCAGCGAAGTCGCGGGTGTACCGCCGTATGACCGTGACGTGAACACCGTTTTTCAGGATTACGCGCTGTTTCCGCACATGACCGTAGGGGACAACATCGCCTATGGCTTGATGATAAAAAAAGTGCCGATGAAACAGCGAGTTGAGCGCGTGCGCGAAATCTTAGAAATGGTACGCTTGCCCGGATTTGAGAAGCGTAAACCATCGCAGTTGTCCGGTGGGCAGCGGCAGCGTGTGGCGTTAGCCCGCGCGTTGGTCAATCATCCGCGTGTGCTGCTGCTGGATGAGCCATTGGGAGCACTTGACCTGAAACTGCGTCAGCAGATGCAGATTGAACTGAAGGCGATACAGCAGAAAGTCGGCATTACTTTCATCTTCGTGACGCATGACCAGGAAGAAGCGCTGACGATGAGTGATCGTATTGCTGTTTTTAATCAGGGCAAAATCGAACAGGTTGGCACACCTGCCGACGTTTACGAACAACCCACAACAAGTTTTGTGGCGGGCTTTGTCGGCACGTCAAACGTTATTGATGGGACGATGGCGGAAGCATTGACGGGTTCACCGCAGACTTTTTCTGTGCGTCCTGAAAAAATCCGCATTTGTCCCGCAGATACACCTATTCCTGACGACTCAGTGGGCGCAGCGGGCGTTGTTCGCGATGTCGTCTATTTGGGCTTATTCACCCGCTATCTTATCGAACTCCAGCAAGGGATGGACGTTATAGTGATTGAGCAGAATCTGGAAACCACGTCAATGGATGTTATGAGCGCGCGTGGACGCAAGGTGATGCTGATCTGGCAGAAGGCGCATAACCGCCCGATTATGCAGAGCGAGGGAGCGTAACGTGGCGACTTCTCAGCCTGCGCAGCAGTCATTTTTGCGTCGTGTCTCGACCTTTTTTTACTCGCGTCCTATCCTCACCTTGATAGCTCTGCTGGCAATGCCGCTGTTGTGGTTGCTGGTGTTTTACATCGGCGCGCTGGTGTCGCTGCTCATCAACAGTTTCTTTTACTTGGACGACGCTGGTTTAGCCGTGCGTATTGTGCGTGAATTCTCGCTCAATACCTATCAACAGTTGTTCACCGAAGCGAACATGGACATTGTGTTCCGCACGTTCATGATGGCAACAGCCGTGACGGTGTTTTCGGCAATCATTGCCTTTCCCTTTGCTTATTATATGGCGCGCTATTCGCAGGGTCGTATCAAAGGCTTGCTCTATCTCGCCGTGACGCTGCCGCTGTGGTCAAGCTATCTCGTGCGGGTTTACTCGTGGCAACTGCTGTTAGCGAATGAAGGGGTCATCAACTGGTTCTTTAATGCGTTGGGGTTGAGTGGTGTCTTGCGCGCCATTCTTGATATTCCTGTGATCGGCGGACAGTCGCTGTCCGTCTCTTATTTGGGCACGTTTTTGGTTTTCGTCTACATCTGGCTGCCGTATATGATTTTGCCGATTTATGCTGCGCTGGAACGTGTTCCTAAGTCTCTGATTGATGCCTCCAGCGATCTTGGCGCGCGCCCTGGCTATACCTTCCGCCGTGTAATTTTGCCGCTTGCATTTCCAGGCGTTGTGGCGGGGTGGATTTTTACCTTTTCACTCCCGCTGGGCGACTTCTTTTTTCCAAAAGTCGTCGGTGATTCGGGTTTTTTTTTGGTATG
>CALMZT010000491.1 GCA_937870805.1 uncultured Chloroflexota bacterium | reverse complement strand
GCACCCATCTTCAAAGGGATAATAAGCCTCCCCCTCACTTGCTCCCGGTATGATTGTGAGCCACATTATGCCGGGCGTTGCTCCCCTCACTTCTCCTGTTGTGCAGTCTGTGCAATAAATAATATCAGGAAGTAAGGGAAGATTGTTCAGCCGCAGCGCCAAATCTGAGCAACAGCCCAATGGTGGTGGTATTGTTCTTTCTCTAGTCTGTGGTGTCTTAGGAAGCTGAACTTTTTTCGGAGCATTCGTGCTTGTTGAGTATCTGTTGAAATCGTCTTCCTCGCTGGCATTCGCAAACAGCACGCTGTACGCCTTCTTCTTCGAGCGTGCGGCTCTCTCCATCGCTGCCAGCATCTCTGCCTCACGGCGCTGCATCTCCTGTATCACCCAGAAGTTAGGGTCATCCAGCCCGTCGATCAGGTCGTCAATGTCAACAGATGAATCGCCCCCGCCGCTACCACTCCCTCCACTCCCACCATTGCCACTACTGCCACCCGATGAGCCACCGCCGCGTGATGGCAAGTGCGGGTCATGGCTTGGTGTTGGTGTTTTGGGTGGTTGATTTCCGCTATTCGGATTTGAGAAACCATCATCGATTCGGTTTCCCGGTATTCCAATATTGGGTGATTTAACCATGTCGCACCTCGTTCATGTTTTTCTGCCTCATACTTGAGTTGTTATCAGATAATCTCAGAGTAGCACGAATGTCCGTCGTTATGGCGAACATTTGTGCGAACATTTGTTCGTGATTTCAGGATAGCACGGATGATTTTTGAAGTGTGAGACAAATGTCCGGACATTTGTCCGATTTTCGAGGCAAGTTCAAATGAGGGCAATAAAATCGCTTGGAGGTAAAGTCGTGGGGACATTCCATTGAACGTCCCCATAAATTCTAACGTGTACTACCCCTCATACGTCGCCGTATTCAAAATTCCAACGATCAGCGGCTCGAATGCCTCAAACGGAGCGCCCGATTCAATCGTGTACGCCACGTTGCCACCCTCGTATTCGACAATGATGATGGTCGAGTCGTTGACAATGCCTTCGCCCGTGACGCGCGCGATCACCGCCGGGTTGTCCAGCAGATCGTATTCCTCGACTTCCCCTTCCATCGCCGCATTGGCGATCAGATTATCCAAAATTGCGTCTATGTCGTCGGTGGGGTCAAGGTCAAGCTGTTCTTCCATGACATTCGGCAGCAGCACGTTGATGAGCACATCTTCTTCGTTCAGTTCGTCGCGGCGGTCTAATGCCTCATCGCTGGTCGCCAGCACCGGCACATCACCTTCGTCAATCGTCGTCACCCAACTATCGGGATAGTTGATGCTGAAGCCCTCAAATTCCAGCGTCTCACTGAGGTCTAACGTTTCCCCCGGCACTGTGCCGACCAGTTCCACTGCGTCGATTTCGTTCCAGCTGCCTGTGAGGCTCTGGTCAAGGTAAATGGCAATCGCATCGACCAACACATCCGACTCATCGAATTCAACACTGAGGATGCCGGGACACTCAGTAGCCGCTTCATCGGGGTCAATCTCAAACTCATAGGACTCGCCGTCGACAGTGAGCATTTCGACGCTGGTAATCGCGCCGGGATTATAGGTCTGATAGATGTTCACCTCAATCGGGATCACGGGAACATCGAAGTATACGATCAGGGTTGCTTCTTCAGTCGATGAGGCTGAAGCCCATGCGGTTGTATAGTCGCCACAATCTGGAGTGTTTGGAGCACCTGTCGCCTGCATTGCGTTCCAGCCCTCTGGGGTGTACTCGCTAGAAGCCTCGGCAGCCGTCGCCCACTGGGACGCAATTGTTCCCGCTACAGGCACGCCAACGAGTTCCACCGCGTCAATTTCGCTCCAGCTATTCAGGTCGGTCTGGTCAACTTCAATTACCACGCCGACCACAGCATCCTCAACGCCTTCGAGTTCAACGACATGCACGCCGGGGCAGTCCTCAGGCGCTTCGCCTTTGCTATCCAGTTCCAGTTCTTCGCCATCGAGCGTGATGAGCCTGATCGCGCTGATGAAACCGGGGTTAAAGTTCTGATAGATGTTAATCTCTGTCGGGATGACCGCCACTCCATAGTACACGGTCAGCGTGGCAATTTCGTTCGGAGATTCCGATGCCCACGCAGCAGATGAGTCGCTGCAAAACTCCATCGTGTTGGGCGCGCCCGTCGCCTGCATCGCGCTGTTCGCCACGTCCCCATATTCGCTCGACGCTTCAGCCGTCGTCGCCCATTGGCTAACGACGTTAGCGTCATCTTGTGCCAGCGCCGGGAACGTCAACGTTAGTGTGACGAGCAGCAGTAGTGCCAATATCTTCCTCATGATTTTCTTCCTCTTGATATAGATGTAGCTCTGGTCAAGTGTGCAACCTCATTGCAGAGCATAACGCTGCCGAGATTATCTCTATCGTATCGCAAAATAAAAGCCTTTATATGGGGCAAGTCGTCTATTTTTTGCGTATTGAATAACCCATATTCACAACGGATAATCAGCCTCTCACATGACCTATCTACACGGAGACATTAAATGAAACGTTTCATCGCGCTTTTAGTGATGCTTATCTTGGGCGCGGCATGTACACCATCACCCGTACCCCCAACGACTGCTTCCAATAACAACAGTAGTGCTATCAGCCAGAATGCCACGACAGCACCTACTCAGAACACCTCATCCGCGCCAAACGCTGCGCCGACGCAGCCCGCCCCACAGGCAAGCCCCATCGCTGCCAGCGGTGACGCGCAAACTCCCACGCAAATCTGCGACAGCGCCACTCCCGCCGAAACCCCCGGCAATCGCACGTTCGCCGCATACCCGGAAATGGTCTTGCAGCCCGACGTGGACTATCGCGCGGTCATCTGCACGGGCGCGGGCGCAGTGTATGTGGATCTGTTTGAAGACCTGACGCCAATTACCGTCAACAGCTTTGTGTTTTTGGCGGGACAAGGCTACTATAACAACACGACCTTCCACCGCGTCATCGAAGGCTTCATGGCGCAGGGCGGCGACCCCACAGGCACAGGCAGTGGTGGTCCCGGCTATCAGTTCCAGGAAGAATTTGTCGGCTTCTTAAATTATGATCGCCCCGGTATGCTGGCGATGGCGCGCACCAATCAGCCAGGCACAAATGGCAGTCAATTTTTCATCACCACCGCCGCCTATCCTTCATTAGATTACCAGTACACACTGTTTGGTGAGGTGCTGGAAGGACAGCAGAACGTCAACAGCATCCGCCTCCGCGACCCACAGACTGACCCGAACCCCGGCACGGCGCTGGATACCGTCGTCATCATCGCCGACCCTGAAAGCGTCGCCACAACCTACACCCCGCCAACGCCCGCCACGCGCGAAGACGTGCTTGCAGGGCTGCAATCGCTGGCGAATGACCCAATGCTCACTCAGGAATCGTTGGTGCTGTCAGTCAGTCCTGCCTTGAGCGTCAGTGAAGTCCAATCTTCCGCGCCTGAGTCCATCCGCGAGCAGTATGGCACATTCCTCAGCGAATATAACTTTGCCTACCGCGTGAATGCCGTGCTGAACAATCCGACGTGCAATCTGGAAAATGCGACCTTTATGAACATGACCTACACCGTCGATGCTTACGAAACACGCACAGATGCCGAAGCCGCCTTCAACGATGCCTTCCTGACCACCATCCCCGTCGCGATGGGCTTGCCGAATATCTCCACCCCTGAGACGCTGGACGGCACCCTATACACAGGTACGACGCAGGCGTGTAATCGTGCCGCCACACGCGGCTTGACGTATTTCAACTATGGTCGCTTCATTATTGCTATTGAAGCTACTGTGCCCGCCGACGGAGAATCAACGCCGGACGTGTGGATTTCGCGCTTCGCCAACATCTTCTTCGGGCGCGGCTTGTCGAACGTGCTGCGCGCGGAAATTCGTTAACACACTTCAATAGACAGGGGCGTTGAAACAACGTCCCTGTCTTGATACCCCTGCCCCGCCTCCAAACGCTTGCCTCAACAACCCGTTCAAAACATATCGCACTCAACCTCATTTGATGCTCAAACACTCATCACCGCGCGTCCCAAGTCCCTCTCCCGCCGCAAATACTCGCTTACAGCCAAGTTCGCGCATGGGAGAGGGATTTAGGGTGAGGTCTTGGCGTGCGCTCGACATCTCTTTTCCCCTTTGCGACCTTTGCGACCTTTTGCGGTTCATCTTGCATTTGCTGACCGCTGATTGCTGACCGCTATTTTCAGCATCTTGATACCTTTTTGACGCCTAGCTTCCCTAAACTTACACACATTTGACCATTTGCTGCGCAACAATAAACGCCGTTCTGGCGTGAACAGGAGGACTATCAATGGACATCATCTTTGTTGGGCTAATTTTGGTGCTTTTCGCAGCATCCTGGGGTTTCGTCAAGCTCTGCGAAAAGATCTAGGGGAGATTAACATGAACTTGCTCTATCTCATCGCAGACATCATTACGCTGGCGCTGCTGGTCTATCTGGTCGCTGCCTTGCTCAAACCGGAGTGGTTCTCATGACCCTCAACGGCATTCTTCAACTGGTATTCTACATGGTCGTGCTGATCGCCTTAGCCAAGCCGCTTGGCACGTACATGGCAAACGTCTACGAAGGGCGTTCCATTGTCAACCGCATCTTCGCACCTGTGGAACGACTGCTCTATCGTCTGTTCGGCGTGCGCGAAGACGACGAAATGAACTGGAAGACGTATGCCTTCGCCTTTCTGCTGTTCAATGCGTTAGGGCTGCTCCTGCTGTACGTCATGCAGCGCCTGCAAACATCGCTGCCGCTGAATCAAGGCACGCAGTTCCTGACCACGACGATGACACCGGAATCGGCTTTCAATACCGCCGTGAGTTTTGCCTCGAATACGAACTGGCAGGGTTACGGTGGCGAAATGACGATGACCTATTTCACGCAGATGCTTGGCTTGACGGTGCAGAACTTTGTTTCGGCAGCGTCGGGCATGGCGGTATTGGTCGCACTGATACGCGGGTTTTCCCGTCGCTCTGCGCAAACACTCGGCAGTTTCTGGGTCGATTTAACGCGCAGCACGCTCTATATCCTGCTGCCCTTGTCAATCATTGTGGCAGTATTCCTTGTGTCGCAGGGCGTTGTGCAGACATTCAACACCTACCAACCAGCGCAGTTGATACAGCCGCTAACCGCCAGCGATGGCAGCCCTGTCACTGAGCAGATGATTGCGGTGGGTCCGGCTGCGTCGCAAATTGCCATCAAGCAGCTTGGGACAAACGGCGGCGGCTTCTTCAATGTCAACTCGGCGCATCCGTTTGAAAACCCGACGCCGCTGTCGAACTTTGTCCAGGTGTTATCCATTCTCCTTATCCCTGCGGCGCTGTGTTACACGTTCGGCAAGATGGTCGGTGACACGCGGCAAGGCTGGGCGGTATTGGCGGCGATGACCCTTATCTTTGTCGTGCTGCTTGGAGTCGTTTTCGTCGCGGAACAAAATGGCAATCCAGCATTCAACGCGCTGGGCATTGACCAGACCGCCAGCGACTTACAGGCGGGTGGCAACATGGAAGGCAAAGAAACACGCTACGGTATCGCCAATTCAGCGCTGTGGGCGGCTGCAACAACGGCGGCTTCTAATGGTTCAGTGAATTCGATGCACGATTCGTATACGCCGCTGGGTGGTTTAGTACCG
>CALMZT010000490.1 GCA_937870805.1 uncultured Chloroflexota bacterium | reverse complement strand
GAGCGTGCCGTACTCACCGCGCGTCGGGTCAAGCATCAGCGGTAGATGCGTGGCGATGAGATCATTCGCCGTCTGCGACACAAGGGTCGCAAAATTGTATTCCTGCATAAAGGCGTGCAGGACGCTGAGGTCGCTTTCTTGAAACGACTTGGGGATGTACATCGTGGAATTCCTTCAGGTCATTGATGAGTTCATCCTAGCACTGCTATTTTTGCGGAGATAATGCCATTCATATCCACAACACAGAAACTGTAACGCTGGCTCATCCATCCATGTCTAAGTTACACGAGTTAGTCATGTATTGATGAGGGTTGTAAAGATGGCGATTGAAGTGCGCTGGTGTGATCGTTCGCGCGCGATTATTCACTGGAAGGTCGAAGGGGCGTGGTGTCTCGAACACTTCCTCAACAGTTGGGCGCAGGTGCAAAGGATGGCGCAAGAATCCAACCAACATGTAACCATACTGATTGACCTGTATCAATCGGCAAATGCGCCAAAGGTCAGCCTGCTGCCGCATTTCAAGAAAGTGCTCACCGAACCCTACATTGAAGAAGTCGTCATCGTGCGCCGCGTGTCGGGCGGAACGTTTCTGTTCGAGGCAATGACCAACGTATTGAAATTAGTGAACAACTGCGCATTGCCGCCGATCAGCTACGCCAACTCGCTCAAAGAAGCGTGCGCGCTGATTCATCATACCTAGCAACTGCGAACATTTTGCGCCCTTTTGCGTATATATAGAAATCGAATAGCGCGAAAAGGTAAAAACTGATGTTTGAATTTAATCCACTCTCGCCAGAGTTCCAGTCGAATCCGTATCAATACTATCGCCTGCTGCACGAGCACATGCCGATGTTCCACTGGGAGTTGGCGAACATGTGGTTTCTCAGCCGCTACAACGACTGTGTGGCAGCGTTAAAAGACAACCGTTTAGGACATAACTTCGATGGCTTCCAATCACCAGAAGAGCAGCAAGTCGCTTTATGGGAGATGCAAGGAAACTGGATGCTGCTGAAAAATCCACCCGACCACACGCGCCTGAAGACGCTGGTGCATAAAGCCTTCACGCCGCGCATGATCGAGCATTTGCGCGTACAAATCCAGCAGATCACCGACGATTTGCTCGACAAGGTGCAAGACAAAGGCAGCATGGACTTGATCGAAGACCTTGCCTTCCCACTGCCGATCACCGTCATCGCACGGATGCTCGGCTTGCCGCTGGAAGATCAGGAACGCCTGCGCGAATGGTCAACCGATCTGGCGATTACGCTGGAATTGATTGAAGACCCCGAACCCTACAACAAAGCCTCAAAAGTTACCGTCGTCGTCACCGATTATCTGCGCAAGCTTGTTGCCCAACGCCGCAAACACCCCACTGACGACTTGATCTCCGCGCTGGTTGCCGCCGAAGAACAGGGCGATAAGCTCACCGAAGACGAGATGATTGCCAACGTCATTCTGCTGTTGATTGCCGGGCACGAAACCACCGTCAACCTCATCGGTAACGGCACGCTGGCGCTGCTGCGCAACCCTGAGCAGTTTGAAAAGCTGAAAAATGATTTATCGCTGGTGAAAAACGCCATTGAAGAAATGCTGCGCTACGACAGTCCCGTGCAGCTTACCTCGCGCATGGCACAGCAGGATGTGGAATTCAATGGGCAGCAGATCGCGCGCGGGCAGCAGGTGGCAACTTTGCTTGGCGCGGCGAACCGTGACCCGCAAGTCTTTCCCAACCCGGACGGCTTCGACATCACGCGCCCGAATGCCGGACAGCACATCGGCTTCGGCAATGGCATCCACTACTGTCTTGGCGCGCCGCTGGCTCGGCTGGAAGCGGAAATCGCCTTTAGCACACTGCTGCGCCGTCTGCCGACGCTGGCGCTCACCGATGAAGCGCCGGTCTATAAGGGCACGTATGTCCTGCGCGGCATGAAATCGTTCCCCGTCGCGTTTTAGTATGGTGCAGGGGCGAGCCGCCAAGCGCAGCCGTCGCCCCTATACGTTTTGTACTTTGGCTCAATATGTGCTCTGAACAAGCGGCTTGTAGCTTTGAGCCATGTAATTCAGCGCTGCGTATTGACCATCGCTAGCGTTCGCTGATCGTCGGGTCTTGTGCAAGAGTCTTTTTCGTTTGCTCCAGCAGTTTTTGGAAATTCAATAAGGCTTCAAGCACCTGATGGGCAAAGGGTGAAACGACGCCTGCTA
>CALMZT010000489.1 GCA_937870805.1 uncultured Chloroflexota bacterium | reverse complement strand
ATTACTCTGCCTACGCTCGTGCCTTCTCCCCTGCCAGATAGCTACGGCTGGGAAGGGGCGCAGCGTGTCGCCAGTGATTTTCTGGAATCGTGGCGCAACCGTGATTACCCGACGATGCATCGCCTGACCACCATCGCCACACAAGACGCCATCCCCTTAGACAACTTTCAAGCCATCTACGAAGACGCGCAGGCAGAAATGACGCTGCTGTCGTTCGAGTACCGCGAAAACACGTTGTTCCGTGAGAGCACGACGGTTTTTGTGCTCAACTACGATGTGACGTTTACAACGAATATTCTTGGCGAATTTTCGGATACCAGTCGCAACATGACGCTGGTGATAGATGAGCGCGCAGGGGATTGGCGCGTCGCATGGTCGCCCGGTGATATTTTTGCCGAACTGGGCGACGGCGGCGTGCTGCGTCTGGAACGCAATATCCCCAATCGACTGAATATTTATGATCGTGATGGCATGGCGCTTGCCGATCAAAACGGGCGTGTCGTCGTCGTACAGGTCGTGCGCTCACAAATCCCCAACCTTGAAGCGTGCCTCAGTGGATTGGGCACAGCGCTGGAATTGACGCCTGATGAAGTCCAACAGCGGCTGAATAACGCGGGTGTCGATTGGCTGGCGGATGTTGGCGTGGTCGAAGCCGACACTTACATCAACATGAATCAGGATTTGGAGCGTGATTGTGGCGCACAGTTCGCGCCGCGTTCGGTACGTCGCTACCCCAACCCCACCCTCGCGCCGCATATCGTCGGCTATGTCGGCTATGCAGATGAGGAAGATGTGCCTGCTGTGCAGGAAGCAGGTTTCCCGCGTGACGCCATTTTAGGACGCAGCGGCATCGAACTCTTTTGGGATGAAACGCTGCGCGGCAGCCCCGGCGGACGGTTGACCATTCTTTCGCGCACGGGTGAGCGTCTGCGTGTGCTGGCAGAAGCGCCACCGCATCCCAGCCAGAGTGTATGGCTAACAATTGATTCTGAGTTGCAGGCGTTCGTCTATCAAGCAATAGATGAGGCTTATGCCGCGAATGCCTGGGGTACACGTTCGCCGGGCGCGGCGGCAGTCATTTTGGATGTCAATACAGGGGCGATACTGGCGATGGTCAGCTACCCCACGTTCGACGCCAGCGCTTTTACGCCCTTCCCGGAAATGGGACGTGATGCGGCACAGGCATATATACAGACGGTACAGGAAAACCCGCGCCTGCCACAGTTGAACCGTGCGACACAGGGCATTTATCCCGCAGGTTCGGTGTTTAAAATCGTCGATACGCTTGCCGTCACTGACAGCGGCGTGTATCCGATGGACCAGACATTCAACTGCGGTGGCGTATGGGAGCGCGACAACATTGTGCGCTACGACTGGCTGGCAGGCGGGCACGGACGTTTGACGCTGCCACAGCCGCTGACGCGAAGCTGCAACCCCTTCTACTATGAACTCGGCTATCAGATGAATCTGGTTGACCCATTCCTGCTGCCCACGTATGCGCGGCGTCTCGGTTTAGGCGCGCTGACCGGCCTCACCGACATTGCCGAGTCGCCGGGCTTGATCGGTGATCCTGATTGGCTGCTCAACACGCGCGGCGAAGAATGGAACTTTACGGAAGCGATTTCTATGGCAATCGGGCAGGGCAGCGTGCAGGTCACACCCCTGCAAATCACACGCCTGGCGGCGCTGGTCGCTAACGGCGGCACACTGTATCGTCCACAGTTGGTGATGCAGGCAGGTATCTTTGGCGAAGCACCGAGTTATACCATGCAGCCGGAAGTGATGAGCGAAACGGGCATCCGTGACGAAGTGATCGCCCTCGTGCAAGAGGGGATGTGCGCGGTCACGACCAGCGCTGCCGGGACTGCGGAATTTGTCTTTCGCAACTCGCCCCTGCAAGACACCATCGGCGTCTGTGGCAAAACAGGCACAGCACAGGATTTGACGAATCCTAACGCTCAGCCTTTTGGCTGGTTCACCGCTTATGCGCCGCGCGAAGATCCAGCGATTGCTATCGTCGTGATTGTCGAAGATGCCGGCGAAGGCTCAGAAGTTGCCGCGCCGATTGTACGCCGCATTCTGGAATACTACTTCCTGGGGATCACAAGCACAGAGTAGGCAAGGAACCGTTATGACTGTGGAGGTGCAGTGGGACAATCCAGAGCAAACAGTCATCCGCTTCGACTTTGCCGAACGCTGGACACTCGACGAATTTGAAGCTGTGCGTAAAATCGCCTATCAGATGTACGACAAATCGCCGCATCAAGGCATGTTCGGCGTGCTGCTGATTTTTCCTCCACGTGCCTTTTTGCCGGAAAACATTCTCAGCATCGTCAGAAGGCAAATCAGTGTTAAGCACATTCGCACGGGGATGATCGTTGTCGTATCGAATAATTCTTACGTCAAAATACTCTGCAACATGCTGGTGACAGTTTATCGCCCAGCACGCGCCGTTTTCACCCAAACCGATAACATTGAAGAAGGACGGGCACTGCTCCTGGCGAGGCTGCAAGCCGCCGAAACCCCTAATAAATAGGCACTGTTGACGCCTGTTTTCAGGAGTATAATTAAATCTACAGCTCATAATGTAAAGGAATAAAGGATGTCCTACGACAATACCTTCTCTGGTGATCGTACCTTAGGTCCCATCACCTATGACCGCGTGCAGCCTATCCTCAAGTGGGTCTATACGTGGATGGGTTTGGGATTGCTGCTCACGACGCTGGTGGCGTTTGTGACCGTGAGTACACCCGCGCTGCTGGAACTGGCGATGAATCGCGCTGTGTTCTTTGGCGCAATTATTGCTGAACTCGCGTTAGTGGTGGCACTTTCGTGGGGGTTGCAGCGGATGTCGCCCGGTGTTGCGGCGACGATGTTTCTGGTTTATGCAGCGGTCAACGGCTTTACGCTTTCGCTGATTGCCGTGATCTATACGTCTAGCTCAATCGTTGCTGCGGCAGGGACAGCCGCCGCGCTGTTTGGCGTGATGAGCGTGTTCGCGTTCACCACCAACATCGACCTGACCAAGTGGGGCGCGTACTTCATGATGGCGCTGATCGGTCTGGTGATCGCGATGGTCATCAATATGTTCCTGCGCAGTGGTCCCTTTGAAATGGTGATTAGCTTTTTCGGCGTGATCCTGTTCACCGGGCTGACAGCGTATGATACACAGAAGATTAAGCGTCTGGCTGCCACACCCGAACTGGCGAACGATCACAGCCTCGCGTTCAAACTCAGCCTGATTGGAGCGCTGACGCTGTACCTCGACTTCATCAACCTGTTCCTGTTCCTGCTGCGTTTGATGGGTCGCCGTCGCTAAATCTCAAATCTTTTCTAGGGGCATGGCACTGCTGTGCCCTTAACCTTTATAGCTGTCTAAAATCATCTGTAACGCCGCCTCTGCGCTGGCGTTTTTATTTCCTTCACGGTCAAAGCCCCACACGTAGCGCTGCACTTTTAAGAAGCCATCGGGACCCGCAAGGGCAATATACGTTAAGCCGACAGGTTTTTCCGCTGTGCCGCCGCCGGGACCCGCAATCCCTGTCACGCTCAAGGCAATATCTGTGCCCAGCATCGCGCGCACGCCTGTGACCATTGCCTTCGCCGTTTGCTCGCTCACCGCGCCGTATTCGATCAGGGTGCTGCGCGGTACGCCGAGAACTGCCTCTTTAACCTCATTGGCGTAAGCGACCACACCGCCTAAGACGTACTCCGAACTCCCTGTAATATTGGTCAGCAGGTGCAAAATGAGTCCACCTGTGCAGGACTCCGCCGTGCTGATTGTCCATCCTTGTGCGCGCAGGAGTTCGCCCACACGCTGTTCTAATGTGTTCGTCGTCATATAGTCCTTCTTTCCCACCTGCCTATGCTACACGAAACGTGGCAGATTTGTAACGACCAACCGATAGCATTCTCGCTAGGGACGCCTTATAATCAGCTTGTGGGATAATTTCATCGCCGTATGGGATATTGAGGGATATTGGAGGCGGATGGGATATTGGGGTTGGCGTCCGCTGGCGCTCTGGGGTTTTATCAGCGTGTTGGTGATTGGATGCAGCACCACGACCCCCATTGCCCCACCTTCTACCCCCACTGAGTACCCCCCAGTCACCCTCACTGTGCGAAGGTCTGCGTCGGCTACACCGTCATTCGGCGCTGCTTCAGTGCCAACCGCCACTGCAACGCCTGTTACACCCACGTCAACGCCTACCGCCACCCCTACGCCCGTCGTCTATATAGTGCGTGAGGGTGATACATTGTTAGGCATTGCCATCAGCTTTGGCGTGGACGTTGCCGACCTGCAAGCCGCGAACGAAGGCATTGACCCGCGTGGGTTGCAAATCGGACAGCAGTTGATTATCCCGCCGCCGCGCCCTATCGTGCCCGATGAAACCGCTAGCAGCGTACTCCCCACACCGACACCGTTAGCCCTCGCTGTGCCGCCGCCAGCCTGTTATGCAACACAAGGCGGTGGAGTGACCTGCCTGGGCGAAATCTCGAACAGCCTCAACGTCCCGCTGGAAAGACTCGCCGTTTCCGTGCAGTTGTTGAATGCCGATGGTACAACGGGCGAACAAATGGTATCGGCGATTGAACAGCGTATGCTGCCAGTAGGGGGTACTGCCCCATACCGCGCGCAGTTCCCGATGAATCCCGGACGCGGCAGCTATGATGTGGGTGTAGTGCTGTTGAGTGCCGATGAAGCGAAAAATATCGACCTGCGCTTTGTGTCGCTGCAAGTGAGCGACGAAAGCGCAGACAATCAAGGCGAACGTTACGTTGTTTCAGCGCTGGTGCGTAATGCCGATTCGGTAAATGCACTGGCGGTGCGGGCTACGCTCACGGTGCACAGCAGCAGCGGTAATGTGTTGGGTTATCGTGTCGTACAGGTGCTGGATACCCTGCCGCCGGGTGAAGATGTTCCCGTGCGCGTGGAAGTGATGCCACAAAATGAGGATCGTTCAGCAACGCACACGCTGTATGTGGAAGCGCAGCGCGGGGAATAGTATCTAATGGTTAACCTTCATAATTAGGTTTCTGAGGGGAAACCATGTCACGATTTCTCCCTCAAATTACTTATTGTGAAGTTTAACCACTTGTTATGGAGCATCAGTACGAGAGACTGTCTTTTGTCCATTGTCGACCAGATAAGTAACTTCCCCCAGGTTATCCACATAAAGCGACGGTGAGATGAGTTCGATGCCGATAACCGTTCCATCTTCCGCAATGTCGAGGACGACTAGCCCATTTCCCATCACTTTGTTTTTATGAAATGGCTTGTCATTTAGCTTTAGGTACATCACATCAGCTTTGGTGTCGTGTTTGATCTGCATAATTCTACTCAGCTTCCACTAAATGAACCGTCACAATTTCGCTTGATTCTTCGTCCACAACGACCCTTATAGTATGTTCGCTATCAATTATTTTGTCGTAGGCTTGTCTGGTTGGTGTGAGTTCAATCACATCATCGGGTTCAAATAATGCTTCTTCGACCCATTCAAAAGAAATATTCCTAATTTGCATTCTTTCGACAGCATGGTCATAGAATGTATAGATTTTGCCGTGCGCTTCGATAAACATAGTATTCCATACTGTTTATTATAAGGCTTTTGTCTATGAAAAGAGCGCAGCCGATGCCACGCTCTTAGGTCTTCCTTTGCGTTCTTTGCGGTTCAGCCTTAATATTTCCGCACGATGTTCTTGTACACGACGGGCTGGCGATTCTGGATGAACTGGAACTCCTCGCGGTACTTACGCACCTGGTCAAGGTCGATGCGTGCGACGGCGAAGCCTTCCAGCGGCGCACCTGTATCAGGATCGGTTTCGTCTGCCAGCGAGGCGTAAATCTGCCCGCGTGGACCGACAACCATACTTTCGCCACCGAAGCTCAGCGTCACATCTTCACCCACACGGTTACAGGCGGCGATATATACCGAGTTTTCGTATGCGCGGGCGCGCGTGTAGGTTTTCCACTCATCAATCTGTGAGGCTTCCCAGTTGGCGACGACGCACAAAATATCAGCGCCATCCAGCGCAAGGCTGCGTGCGACCTCCGGGAACGCTAGATCATAGCCAATCATCAGCCCAATATTGCCGACTTCGGTTTCAATCACGGGCAGCTTAAAGCCTTCGCGGAACGCCATACGCTCTTCGCCGCGCAGGTGGATTTTGTTATACACATCCAGCAGTTCGCCTTCGGGTCCGACGACCACAGCCGAGTTGTACAGCACGCTTTCGACGCGCTCTTTCGTCACCATACCAAAGACAATGTATACGCCGTACTCGTTGGCACGCTGCGCCAGCAAATTGATCGTGGGACCTGGCACGCGCTGCGCCAGTTCTGTGAAGCGCACACCCAACTCATAGCCGCTGGTGATGAGTTCGGGAAAGACAATCAGGTCAACTTTTTGCTGGGAAGCAATTTTAGAGATCATTTCAGTCATCTTGACGAGGTTTTCTTCCGGTTCGCCAAGTTTGGGTTTCATCTGCACGATAGCGACAGTAATTTCTCGCATGGTTTTTCCTTATAGTGAGTGTGAACGAATATGGGTTTAATTGTACACCAAAGCGATCCGCAATCAGCGGTCAGCAGACAGCAAAATGCTCAACTCGCCTGGTCGAATTGGCGCTTCTTTAAGGGTTATCCCTGAGCGTTTTCTCTCAACTTTTCCAGCAAGACTTTCAAGTCCTCAGGCAGCGGCGACTCAAATTGCAGACGCTCGCCTGTGACAGGATGGTCGAATGCCAGTTTCGCCGCGTGCAAAAAATGGCGTTTCAGCTTCACGCGCTGCTTGCGGAAGCCGTACACCGTGTCGCCGACGATGGGTGCGCCGATGAATGCCAGATGCACGCGAATTTGGTGTGTGCGTCCCGTCAGCAGATTCACTTCGAGCAGCGCTTGCCCCTCTGGAAATTCAGCATCAATCACCTTGTATTCGGTGATTGCACGCTTGCCGCCGCGCTGCACCGCCATGCGCTTACGCTGCTTGGGGTCGCGGGCAATCGGCGCGTCGATGCGTCCGGTCAAGGTTTTGGGCGGGCGTTCGGTCAGCGCGAGATAGGTTTTGTCTACCGTGCGCTTGGCGAACTGCTCTGTCAGCTTCAACTGGGAAGGTGCATTCTTGGCGATCACGATCAAGCCGCTGGTGTCTTTGTCGAGGCGATGGACGATACCGCGCCGCCGTGCATCGTAGGGAATCTGTGCGATTTGAGGGTAACGCGCCAGGAGGGCGTTGACCAGCGTACCCTGTTCGTTGCCGTCGCCGGGATGCACGACGAGTCCGGCAGGTTTATCAATCACGGCAAGCTGTTCGTCTTCGTAGAGGATGGTGAGCGCGATTTCCTGCGGCGCTACACGGTCATCCTGTGGCGGCGCGGGCATGTGGATGATGACCTGTTCGCCGCCTTTGAGCTTGAGCGACGGCTTGGCGGGCTTGCCATTCACGCTCACTTTTCCCTCTTGAATCAGCGCTTGCAACTGCCCGCGCGACATCCCGTCCGTGTTCATGACGAGCGCAACGTCCAGGCGTTCGCCGGGGGTGTCGACGGTGAATTCGATGATCTGATCTTCCATTAAAATTTAGCTCATTTGTGCTATATGAACCTTACTATCATAGCACAAAATGCCCTGAGAGGCAACGTTGAAGGTCAGGCGCAGCAGGGCAATCGCATTAAATTTAGTTTAAAGGTTATAAGGGTTCACAAGATATTTGTAGGGACAAACGCACATGACAGACCATCGGGCGCACACGCAGGTGCGCCCCTACAATACCGCGTATGGGGAATTGTAGAGGCAGACCAGTGTGTCTGCCCACCATCGGGCGCACGCCGCTTCGCTTACAGGGTGCACCCTACATCATGCCGAACCGAAATTTTCAGGATGCTCGTTCGCTATTTCCGTTCGGGTTCATAACGCAGCGCCACAACCCCACTCTTAAACAGCTTTGATTCCAGCAGTTTCAGGGGGAATTGACGGTTGACATTGGTAAAGAACGGTTTGCCGCGTCCCAGTACCGTTGGATTGATGTTGAAGCGGTATTCGTCTATCAGGTCAAGCTGCATAAGAACCTGTTTGGAAATTCAATTTCTAACCGCAAAGGCGCAAAGGACGCAAAGAGGAAGAAAATTGAACCACCGAGAACACCGAGAAATTTTAGAGA
>CALMZT010000488.1 GCA_937870805.1 uncultured Chloroflexota bacterium | reverse complement strand
ATGACGGCAGTGTTCCCATCCGATCATTTCCACAGGCAAGCCAGAAAGAAAGACAATCCGCGCGGCTTCCGGGTCTACCCACACGTTGTATTCAGCGGCGGGCGTGACATTGCCGACGGTACATGCTGCACCCCCCATCACCACGCAGCGGCTGACGTTGGCGGCGATTTCAGGCGCGCGCGAAACAGCAAGGGCGACATTGGTGAGTGGACCGAGCGTGACCATGACGATGCCGGGATTGGCTTTCACCGTATCAATGATGGCATCGACAGCATGTTTGCTTTCCGGCGCGCGTTTGGGATCGGGATAGTGCTGGTTGCCCAAGCCGTCTTCGCCGTGAAACCATTTGGCGTGCGAGTAGGAGCGCAGAAGTGGGTGTTCCGCGCCTTTGTAAATGGGAACAGGACTGCTACAGAGTTCCGCCGTGTACAGCGCGTTTTTAGTTGCCTGTTCCAGCGGCACGTTACCTGCGACGACGGTGATGGCTTCCACCTCAACATCGTCCCAACAGAGCGCCATGATAAGGGCTACGGCATCGTCGGAAGCAGTATCGGTGTCGATGATAAATTTGCGCGGCATGAAAACTCCTTAAACATAGAGGCACAGAAACATACCGAGTATAGGAAATTTTGGTGCGATTGACGATTACAATGGCTCTGCGCCCAGCACAAAGCGGCTGTTGGGTGTCTATACCGCGGCGTCCAGCGTTTTCCAGATCAAATCTGATCTCTTCTTCGACCTATGCGACTCTACTATCACATAAATCCGTTGATACTTGTTTCCACTTGTTCAGCTAATTTTAGGCTTTTAAAGCCCGTAAATCTCGCCATACTTTTTTTGCAGATAGCTCATGTAGGGTTGCCATGTGAACGACTTACCTGTCGCGCGCTGCGCCAGTTCGGGGAATGTATATTTTCCACCGTGCGCCATGACCTTATCCGTCAGCCAGTGCAGCACGCCGCCGAATTCTCCGCGCGCCCAATCCTGCTTGATGTTGGGCTGTTCTCGCAGCAGTTGTTCATCCAACTGCGAGGCGAAAATCGTGCCCAGCAGGTAATCAGGGAAGTAGCCCCAACCGCCCTGCGACCAGTGAATATCTTGCAGCACGCCGTCGCTGTCCGTCGGTGGCACAACGCCAAGATAGGCTTCCATGCGCGCGTTCCACTCTTTTGGCAGATCAGCGACTTTCACGCGCCCGTTAATCAGTTCGTTCTCTAACTCAAAGCGCAGGATGATGTGCAGTCCGTAAGTCACTTCGTCGGCATCCGTGCGAATCAGCGAGGGGAACGACTTATTGATGGCGCGATACCATGTTTCCAAATCGGTGTCTTGCAAATGTGGAAAGAATTCCTGCGCCTTCGGAAAGAAATAGGTCCAGCACTCGCGGCTGAGTCCAATGATGTTCTCGTAGTAGCGCGATAGGGTTTCTGCCGTTGCCAAGCCAGTGTTTTCGACATTGCTGCGGTAGAGTGAAGAACTGAGATTCTGGCGGTGCAGCGCGTGTCCTGTTTCGTGAATGGTCGAACCAAGACACACCAGCGCGTAGTCTTCCTTCACCCGCGTGGTGATACGCACATCATCGCGGTGGAAGGTGCTGGTGAACGGATGCGCTGATAAATCCAATCGCCCACGATTGTAATCATACCCCAGCGCTTCAGAGATCATGCGCCCAAACGCTAACTGCTGTTCCTGAGCATAATGGCGGCGCAACACACTGTCGTCCACAGCGTCAGCGTTAGCATTAATCGCTTTCACAAGCTCGATCAGCGGTTTTTTCAGTCCTGTGAAAATCTCGTCGATAATCTCATAGGTCATGCCAGATTCAAAACGATCCAGCAGCGCACTGTATTTATTGGCAAATGGCTTGCCATCTGCCGCAGTGTTGAGCGTTTCGGCTAGCTGTGTTTGCAGTTCCAGCATTTTTTCCAGGTGTGGCTGATAGTGACTGAAGTTGTTTTGCGTGCGTGCTGTGTGCCATGCTTCGCGGGCATACGCGCCGACCTGCTGAATCTCCATCAACAGCGCCGCAGGGATACGCCGTGCCTTTTGATAGTCGCGCCACATCATGCGCACAATGCTGGCGTCGTCCGAGTAGTAGTCTGGGAATTTATCCGAGAGGTCTTGCAGGAGTTCACCTACTTCGTCAGCCGTAAAAAACTCGTGTGCCAAGCCCGCGAGTGTTGCCGATTGGTCAGCGCGCCCTTGCACCGCGCCGGATGGCATGTAGGTGCGCTGATCCCACCCTAGTAACCCCGCCGCGCCTTTGAGATCAGAAACGCGCGCCAGTAATGTTTTGAGTCGTTGTAGTGTCATGAGGTCCTCCTCATCCGTCGTTGATTGATGCGTTTAAAGCAATTTATTGATGAAGGCGCGCGTGCGCCGCGCGATGACCGTTTCGTCGCCATAATCCCCATCAGCGAGATGGGTCAAATACGGCATATAGCGATTGTCTCCAAGCAGAGTCACCAACGCCGCCCCTGCTGAAATGCGCAGTTCAGCATTGTTTTTCTCGTTCGCCAA
>CALMZT010000487.1 GCA_937870805.1 uncultured Chloroflexota bacterium | reverse complement strand
GGTGTCCTGTCGGATTACACCCCACCCGGAGGGGTTGGCGCAAAGAGATCCGCACGTTTGCGACGTTAACGGACGAGCTGTTGCGTTTAGCCGATTGGTTGCGGGACAGTCAGGTGACGCATGTAGCGATGGAAAGCACTGGGGTGTACTGGAAACCGCTCTACAACATACTCGAAGCAGAGTTTGGAGTGGTGTTGGTGAATGCCCAACACATCAAATTTGTGCCAGGACGCAAGACCGATGTCAACGATGCTCAATGGATTGCCGAGTTGTTACAACACGGATTACTCAAAGCCAGTTACATTCCGCCTGTAGAGCAGCGCGACTTACGCGACCTGCTGCGCTACCGCACCTCGCTGATTCAGGAACGCACCCGCGAGGTGAATCGGGTTCAGAAAGTGCTGGAAGATGCCAACATCAAACTCGGCTCGGTGGCGAGCAATGTGTTGGGGGTGTCAGGACGGGAGATGATTGAACAACTCATTGCTGGACAGGACGATCCAGTGCAGTTAGCCCAGTTAGCGCGGGGACGCTTGCGCGAGAAGATTAGCGAATTGGAGCGTGCCTTGACCGCACGGATGCGCGAGTCGCATCGGCTGCTACTCAGGCTGCATCTGGAACACATTGATGATTTGAATGCCAAGATTACTTACTCACCTTACGCAGCCAAGTGAATAGGCTGGAACTGCTGTAGGGTAGCAAAAGCAGAGTGCAAAGCTGTAACGTACAGTTTGGTTTTCAAGGCAAAATGATTGAGTTCGGTTGTTTTACGCAACCATTCGAGTTTGATGTAAGCACACAAGGCAGCAAACAGATGGTTGGATGGAGTAGTCACCGTTTGAGTGGGCGATTTTTCGAGAGCAGCATTCTGCTTGAGCGATTTATGGTAGGGTTCGACGTTCCATCGTTTACGATAGATAGTCGTGATCTGGTCAGCAGAGAGGGTCGTATCGCTGGACAGCAAATACTAAATACCCGTACTACCCTCTTGGTTTACGAAGACTTGCTTGACGAACAAGAGCGGGAAATCGACACTTTCCCGCTAGATTTCCACAGCGGTATTCGCTTGGGTCACGGCGCAGGGCGACTGGTTACAAACGCTGCAATTGGTGACGGTCACATTGGCTTTAATCTGGGCGTGGTGGGAAGCAAGCCGAATGCCCAAAACAGCCAATACATAGGTAGGTTCTCATTTCGCTTGTTAGAATTTACAGTCATTTTACGGTTCAAACGCCCTTCTAAGCGCGTTGGGAAGTATAATAGGTTTGAAATCCAATCTTCCCATGTTTAAGAAGGGTTGTTATGTTTTTGAGAAGACTGTTGATTGCCTTCACTGCTGTTGGATTAGTTGTGATCGGTTTTGCGTTAGGCACAGCCGTCATGTGGAGTGGCGCGCAAACGACGCCCGCCGTCCAGAATATGACGGCAGCGGTTGCCCCCTTGGATAACAATCGTCAGATTGACACCACCCCTAATGAACTGCTCACCGAAATGGAGCAGCTTTTCACAGGGCTTTATAACCGCGTCAGCCCATCCGTTGTCGCTATCTATGTCACCTTTACGGACACCAACAATCAGCCTGGCAGCGCTTTTGGTTCAGGTTTTGTGCTGGATACTACCGGACACATTGTCACCAATAATCATGTGGTCGATAACGCAGACGATATTGAAATCAACTTTGTCGATGGCACACGCGCACGCGGCGAGATCGTCGGGACAGACCCGGACTCTGATTTGGCGGTATTGCAAGTGGATGTTGCGGCTGATCGACTTTTTCCTGTCACTCTGGGCAATTCCGATGCTTTGCAAATCGGACAGATGACAGTGGCGATAGGCAGCCCCTTTGGGCAGCGCTGGACGATGACCAGCGGCATTATCAGCGCACTTGATCGCCGTCTTCAAGGCTTAGGCGACTTCTCAGTCGGCGCTGTCATTCAAACTGATGCGGCGATAAACCCCGGTAACAGCGGTGGACCCTTGTTTGACTTGCACGGCGAGGTGATCGGCGTCAATTCGCAGATCATCAGCGACAGCTTTGGTATTGGCTTCGCTATTCCCAGCAACCTTGTGCGCCGTGTTGCGCTTGAACTGATTGCCAATGGAAGTGTGAGCTACAGCTATCTCGGCATTGAGGGACGCGAGATGACCGATTTAACGCTGGATTTTGTAGAACAGTTTGATCTACCTAGCAATTTGCGCGGTGTGGTCGTTACTGATGTCAGAGGAAACAGTCCAGCTTCAGCGGCAGGACTTGAAGCCTCTACCGGTAATACACTGGAGGTTATCACGGCAATTGATGGCGCACCCATTGGTGGTTTTAGTGAACTGATTGCGTATCTTGCGACGAATACGCAGCCCGGCGATACCATTAATCTCACCGTTTTGCGTGACGGGCAAGAACTCGTTATTCCCGTTGTTCTAGGGACGCGCCCCGGACGTTAAGCAGGGCAATCGCATCAAATTTAGTTTGAAGGTTACAAGGGTTCACAACATATTTGTAGGGATAAGCGTACAAGGCTG
>CALMZT010000486.1 GCA_937870805.1 uncultured Chloroflexota bacterium | reverse complement strand
AGTTGAAAGCAATGAGCAATGAGTGTAATGCTCAGCGTTCATTGACTGATCGAAATGAAGAACGCGCCAGGGAGACTCTGGCGCGTTTTTTGTGTACGGCTTTTTGAGCGGGGCGACACATTGGTCGCCCCTTACGAGGTTGATTTTTAATGGCTCTAGCAAAAATGACGTTTGAGTCGCGTGATTTGCGCGAGGTGATGATCGTCGTGCTCAGCGACAAAATAGATATGATCGACAAGGTGCATCGGCTGTTTCAAGCGAGGATGTATAGACGCACGCAGCACGTCGGCTTCGCTTAAATCCTCTAAACGTTGAACGAACTGCTGACGCGATTGGCGAAAGGCACGCAGCAGGGTAGCGATGTCGTTGGCATTGTGATTCGCCTCATGGGTTTTGCGGTTGGTGAGATCGGCTTCGCGCAGGGTTTCTTTGCCTGCTAAAAAGTCGTCCAGGCGTCCCAGCCACGTGTCCTCTATATCCCCTAAATGCCCGACATTTTCCTGAATTGACCATTCATCGCCGTCACGCCGCGTCAAGAGGTCGTGGGACAGCCCTGCGACGAGTTCTTCCGCGCGGGCGGGTGTGCCGCGCAAACGCTCGACGACGTTGGGAAACATCCATGCAGGAAGCTCAAATGCAAACTTGCGCTCGAACCAGGGAAACTCGGCGATCATCGAACACCCCTTCTATAACATAGGCGTGATTTGATCTTAGGCGGAGATGCAGATGCGTTGTATATCCACTCAACGCCATTCAAGCTACATTCGTTTTACGTGCGCGATACAATCCCTGAGCCAGTCGATACAAGCCTGTTCATTTGATAGTCCTGCTTCCAGAGTCATGCGTTGAAATGTGAGTTCGCGTGTCATGTTCGGGTTATCAAATGACGGTAATGGGATGGCTCGGTAGGTCGCTAATTGTTGCTCATGCGCTTTCAACTGCTGCTCCAGCATCGCAATGATTTGTGTGTTGTCTAATTGCCCCGCGAAAAAAAGCTGTACCAGAAACGGCTCACGAATGGTTGGCAGCGGTTGTTCGGTCAGCAGCCAGCGATGAACCTCAGCGCGTCCCGCATCCGTGATGGAATACACTTTACGGTTGGGGCGATCTTCCTGCACCTCTAAACGGCTTTCGACAAATCCCTGTTCAGCCAGCTTGTCCAGCGTGCGGTAAATCTGCGCCTGATCGGCTTGCCAGAAGTGCGCAATCGAGTCGTCAAAGCATTGAGTTTTGAGTTCATAGCCCGTCATCGGCTGCTTTTGCAGCATCCCCAAAATAGCGTGCGCCAGCGACATTGTAAAAATCCTCTAAAAACGGTTGACATCATGCTCGAATCATTATAGCATAGGTTTTATCTTATATATGTTTAGTCATATATAAGATAAAGCATCTATAAACGATGGAGTGTGATCTATGTCTGAAATCATCGCTGACCGCTACACCACTGAAATCGACCACCCATTTGTGGTCTTTCTGATTGGAATGCGTGTCAATAAGTTCTTGGCTTTCAACAAGTGGGTGAAAGTGGCGGGTGCTTTCCCCAGGATGGTGCAAGTGCTGGAAGAACATCCCGAAAAAGGTTTTCTCGCCGGTGAGCAGTTCATGCGCTTCTTCCCGCTGACCTCGATCATGGTGTCGTACTGGCGTTCGTTCGAGGATTTGGAACGCTTTGCACGCGCTAAGGACGACCCGCACGCCGAAGCATGGCGCAAATTCAACAGGGAAGTTGGCTACAGCGGCGATGTAGGCATCTGGCATGAGACGTATGCGGTTGAGCCGGGACGCTACGAAGCCTTGTATGGCAATATGCCGCTGTTCGGCTTGGCGAAGGCAACAGGGAAGGTGCTGCCCGTTCGTCCCGGCGCATTGCGTTATGCACGAGGACGATTGAAGGGGCACGATGAACCTGTGGCGGCAGAGCTAGAGGTTTACGAGTAAGGGGATCACAATGAGTGAAGAAGCACGTATCACAAGTGGATGGATACTGATTACTATTCCGACAATTCAATTTGGCGGCGTGTTTCTGCTGTCGCTGTTCACGCGAAACATGGCGGGCGTGACCGATAATCCCAAGCGTCACCGCCTGTTTGTCGCCGGACATGCACACGCGGGCGTGATCGTGATCCTGTCGCTGATTTTGCAGCCGCTGGTCGATCAAACGACGCTTGCGCCCGCCTTGCAGTGGTTTATCCGTTCGGGCGCGCCGTTCTCCGCGATTTTGATTTCGGCGGGCATGTTTTTGGGGATGAACGCCGATGGCACATGGAACGTTCTGCGCAACCTGATTTACTTGGGCGCGCTGATCCTTGCGGCGGCTGTGCTGCTGTTGGGCATAGGGTTGTTGACGGCTTCGCCCACCTAATTCTGTGCAGTGGGCAGTGTTTTCAGCGGCGTACCCCGCAGCGCCGCCCGCAAGGCATGGCGATCATCCCAGGGATACTCGACAGTTCCAAACGCCATGCTTTGTTCATGTCCCTTGCCACAGGCGATCACTAAGTCGCCCGCGCGCGCCATGCGGCAGGCTTCGTACAACGCAAAGCCCCGATCTGGTACACGCACAAACGTTTTGCCTTCGACGCCGCCTTGCGAGATGCAGCCCTCAGCCATCTCCTGCAAAATTCCGTCGAGCGATTCGGTACGCGGGTCTTCTGCTGTGAGCACGCTAAAATCTGCCATCTTTGCCGAGACCTGCGCCATCATGCGCCGTTTCTCGCGGTCACGCAGCCCTGCGCTGCCGAAGACGGCGATCACGCGGCGACCCGGCAGCACCATCTTGCGCGCGGCATCCAGAGCGTTTTTTAGCGCGTTCGGGGTATGAGCGAAATCGACTAATGCCGTGAAGTTCTGCCCTTCATCAATGCGTTCCATACGCCCGGAAACGGCTTTGACGGCTGCCAAGCCCTTATGGATTGACGCTGTAGAAATGTTGAAGCTGTACGCCGTAGTGATAGCTGCCAGCGCGTTCATCACGTTGAACTCGCCCATCAGCGGCGTCATGTACTCCGTATCGTTCAACTCAAAGTACGTGCCAGACGGCAGGTAACGGATGTTATGTGCCTGGAATTCGCCAGGAACTTGCAGCGAATAAAGCACGATGTAATCCGCGTAAATCTCCTTAAAGAAATCTACCGACGGGTCATCGCCATTGATAACCGAGATCTTCGGCTGCTTGCCTTTGCGTGCGGACGTGCCCAACATCTGGAACATGCGGGCTTTGGCGGCGCGATAATTTTCCCATGTGCCATGATAATCCAGATGCTCATGTGTGACGTTCGTCAGCACGGCGGCATCAATGTCTGTGCCGATGAGCCGCCCCTGTGCCAGCCCATGTGAAGTCATTTCCAGAACAGCGTATTTCAAGCCGTTTTTCACCATCTGCGCGAGAAGTGCCTGTACCTGCGGCGCGCCCGGAGTCGTGACATGCAGCCCGGTATCAACCTGTTTGCCGCCTAAATCTGCCGCGATGGTGCTGATGAAACCCGCTTTCCCGCTGGCGGCTTGCAGGATGCTGTGAATCAGCGTCGTTGTGGTGGTTTTGCCATCGGTTCCAGTCACGCCGATGACGGTCAGCTTGCGCGAGGGGAAATCATGGAATGCCGCCGACAGCCAGCCCAACGCTTCGGCGGGATTTTGCACACGCGCATAAGGCACAGGTAAGCCGTTGAGTTCTTTTTCGCCGACGACAGCGGCAACACCTTTTTCCACTGCGCGACGAATGAAGTCATGCCCATCGACAGCATTTCCGCCGCGCGCCACGAAGATACCACCCGCCAGCACTTCGCTGTCAGATTCGCTGACAGGCGCGGTGATATGCGTTTCATCGCTGACGCTGAGCAACTGTCCAGCGGGCAAGGCTTTGAGAATTTCCGAGAGTTTTTTAGGCATAATAGAGAGCAATGAGCAACGAGCAATGAGCAATGAGTCTACAGAAAAGTGAGCAGAGACGCTAGGCAAGGTTTTAATCTGCCTGATGGTCGCATGATGAGTATCTGAGAGACAGATTAAGAAATGTGGCGTTTTGGCTACCTTTAAGTTTTTCAGCCGTGAAATCTTGCTAAGATGAGGATGGTATCGTTTACAGATGTAACCAATATGGGAGGAAGCATCATGATTACGTTGATTTATGCCAGTTCGGCAACACGCCCCATGACGGATGATGAACTGGTGGATTTGTTGAGCAAGGCGCGGCAGAAAAATCACAGCTTAGACGTGACGGGAATGCTGCTGTACAAGAACGGCAATTTCCTGCAAGTTCTCGAAGGTTCTGAGACAACTGTTGATAGTCTGTTTCAGACGATCAAGGTTGACCCGCGTCATTCTGGTGTGAGCCTGATCCTCAAAAGACCGCTCACGCAGCGCCAATTTGCTGAATGGGAAATGGGCTTTACGAAGCTTGATTCCACCGATAAGCCCAATATTGTGGGTTACAGTGATTTCTTAAATGCGCCGTTGAACTCGGAACAGTTCACCGCGAACCCATCCCTCGCCTATGAATTTATGCTTGCCTTTAAAGAAGGAATGCGTTAATTCGTTGGGATAGCGTTGGGTTGGCACAATGGCGATTTGTGGTACAATCGCCAGCATGACCGAGCAAGCACTACACGATCTTGGAATTGTCATCGTCAATTGGAATACCTGTGAACTCCTCCGCCGCTGCTTACAAACCGTCCTCGCGAGCGAAGGCGCTTTCACTTACCGAGTTGTCCTTGTCGATAACGCTTCGACGGACGGCAGCGCCGAGATGGTGCGCCGCGAATTTCCCAGCGTCCAAGTGCTTGTCAGCGCAACCAACGGCGGCTTTTCCTACGGCAATAATTTAGGGCTGCGGCATCTGGGCTATCACGGCGCGGGTCACGTTGCCGCCGATGCGCCGCGTTACGCGCTGCTGCTCAACCCCGATACCGAAGTGCCACCTACTTCCCTCTATGAGATGCTGCGTTACATGGACGCACACCCCGAAATCGGCGCGGCGGGTCCCAAGCTGATTCTGGAAGATGGCAGCCTCGATAAAGCCTGCCGCCGTTCGTTCCCCACGCCGATGGTGGCGCTCTACCATTTTTCGGGCTTGGCGAAGCTGTTCCCCAACAGCCCGCGTTTCGCGCGTTATAACATGACCTTTGTCGATGAAGATCAGGAGATCGAAGTCGATTCTGTGGTCGGGGCGTACATGCAGGTGCGCCGCGAGGCAATCCAGGCGATTGGATTATTAGATGAAACGTTCTTCATGTACGGAGAGGATCTAGATTGGGCGTACCGAATCAAGCAGGCGGGGTGGAAAGTGTTTTATCACCCGCAAGTGACGGTGAAACACGTCAAGAGGGCAGCCAGCCGCAAGAGCAAAAAAGCGCAGCAGGAGTTCCAGCGGGCGATGTGGCTCTTTTACCAAAAGCACTACCAAGCCAAAACGCCAGCGTGGCTCGACCAACTGGTGAAACTGGGCTTGCTGCTGAAGGGAGGACGCAGCCTGTGGCAGGAAATGCGCCAGCACCCCTTCCCGATGACGAGTCCCTAACGCCGCCAACGCTGCCTTATCGCGACACGGGTCATATCAAGACGCTGCTGGCAGTCCTGCTGGTCGTGGTGGATGTGACAGCTTTGTCTGCGGGCTTTGCGTTGGGCTACATCGGACGTTTGACGCTGCCATTTTTCCAGACCCCTGCTTTTCCACCGCTGTTCAGTGAATATTTGCTGACGATGCTGCTGCACGTCGGTCTTGTCATTTCGCTTTTTTATTTCACACGTTTGTATCACCAGCGGCGCACGACCAGCCGCATTGACCAGGCGCGCCAGATCGCCGGGGCGGTGGCGATTGGCGGCGTGCTTGCCTATGGGATGCAGGACTTCATTTTCAAGAATACGGCGCTTCAGGTCGATTACCCGCGCGCGCTGTTCTTTTACGTTGTGATTTTCAGCATCGTCCTGACCGTGACTTCGCGCGAGATGTATTCACGGCTGCACAAATGGCTGCGCGAGAAGGGCATTGACCGCGATAACCTGTTGATCGTGGGGACAAGCAATATCGCGCGGGAAATCGCCAAGAAAATCCGCGCGCATCCTGAACTTGGCTATCACATCGTCGGCGTGGTGAATGGCGGAAAAAAGGGCAAGATCCTCGGCATTCCGATTATCGGCTCACACTACGACATCCCCAATTTGATCGATACCTATCATATTGAGCAGGTGATTATCGCCCTGCCCGATGCGCAGCGCTCGGAACTGGTTGATTTGATTACGTTGTGCCAGCGCGGTTCAGTCGATGTAAAAGTGTATCCCGATATGTTCGCCTACATGGCGGGCGAAATGAACCTCGATGAACTCGGCGGCACACCGCTGCTGACGGTGCGTGACATCGCGCTGCGCGGCTGGAAACTGAGCCTCAAGCGTGCGCTGGATGTTGTCGGCGCATTCTGTGGGTTGGTGTTGTTCTCGCCGTTGATGATTTTGACAGCGATACTAATTCGTTTGGAATCCAAAGGGGCAATCTTTTATTCACAGGAACGCATGGGCTTGGATGGACGCCCGTTCCCGATGATTAAGTTTCGTTCGATGCGTATTGATGCCGAAGTCGGGGGTCCCGGCTGGACAGTGAAGGATGACCCGCGCGTGACCCGCATGGGCAGACTCATGCGCAAGACTAATTGGGACGAAATCCCACAGTTGATTAATGTGCTGGTCGGGCAGATGAGCCTCGTGGGACCGCGCCCTGAGCGTCCGATTTATGTGCAGCAGTTCCGCCAGCAAATCCCGCGTTACATGGAACGTCACCGTGAAAAGGCAGGCATGACAGGCTGGGCACAGGTGAACGGCTTGCGCGGCGATACCTCGATTGCCGAGCGCACGACGTATGATCTGTGGTACGTCGAGAATTGGTCGCTGTGGTTGGATATCAAGATCATCATTCGCACGCTGTTCAGGATGGCGATGCGGCGCGATAAGAATGCGTATTAGCTGTCAGCGATCAGCCGTCAGCTTTCAGCAAAATGCAGGCTCTTTTCAGTCGAACCCGTGCTTGAAACATCGTGTAATCCACATTTGGGGGGTGGATAATAAAATATGCCTATCTTTACGGCGGAGAAAGCGCTGCGCACGCTGCGGCAAACCCCGATTATTCTGAAATCCATTTTACAAAACGTGAGCCAGGCGCAAGCCCGAAAAGCCATCGACGGTGAGGATGGCTGGACTGTCGTGGAAATTGTGTGTCATCTCCGCGATATGGAAGCCGTGTTTTTTGCGCGGGCACAGCGGATGGTCGAAGCGGATTATCCTCATCTGCCGAGCATCGATCAGCTTGAATTGGTCGTCAAAAATGATTATGCACATCAGGATTTGAAGAAAACACTCACCGCTTTTTTACAGAAGCGGCAGGCGTTTATCGAATGGCTGGAGACACTGAACGATGAACAATGGAAGCGGCGCGGCATTCACGCGGAGTATGGGGAGTATTCGGTGGTAGAGCTTGCGATCAATAATGCTGTTCACGATGTCAATCATATCGAGCAGATTTTGAAAGCGTTGGGAGATTCCGCGTAGGGGAACGTTATGTCATTGGAAGACAACAAAAACCTTGTGCGGCGCATGTTTGAGGAAGTTTACGACAAACGTAACTATGATTTCGCCGATGAATGTTATGCGACGGATTATATCAGCCACAACGGTTTGAGCCTGGAAGTCACAGGTCCCGCCGACATCAAAAGGGGCGCGGCACTTCAGCATCAGGCTTTTCCTGATTTGCAGATGACGATTGACGATCTCATTGCCGAAGGGGATCGCGTCGTCGTGCGCGGCACAGATCGCGGGACGCACCAGGGCGAGAATATGGGTTACGCACCCACTGGCAAGCCGTTTACGTTTACATGGATCGACATCTTCCGCATTGAAAACGGTAAGCTGAAAGAGTCGTGGCTGGAAATTAATGTCGAAGCGATACACCGCCAACTGAGCGGAGCATGAACCGCCTTTTGCCCATGAACCGCCTGTCAATCTACCTATTACGTGCGCTGCCCTTGCTGGTGGCGCTTTTGCTGTACAGCTACAGCGTGCGCCTGCCGTTTTTCATTGACGATGGCTTGCACTTCGCCATGATTAAGGATTACCCGGCGAACGGCGTACCAGGGCTGCGCTTCTGGGGCGGGGCGATTTCGTTTCCGTATTATCGTCCCGCAGTGTTCACCGTTTGGGAAATTGAGCAGATGCTCGTCGGCGGGCATTTCGACTCGTTTGCGCTGCATCTGTTGAATGTGCTGTGCTTCGGGCTGGCGGGCGTGGCACTCAGCCGAGTCGTTGAACGTATCACGCGCAATTCGTTCGCGAGCACGATTGCCGGATTGACGTTTGTGCTGTTTCCGTTCAGCTATGGCGCAGTGATTTTGGTGGCAGCGCTGTTTCACATGATGCTGGCGCTGTTCGTGACGCTGGCGCTGTGGTTCGCGCTGATGTGGCTGGATGAACGGCGCTCAAAACTTTCGCTGGTTTTGTGCTGGCTGTGTGCGTTCGTTGCTGTGTTCAGCCATGAGAATGGTGTGTTGTTATTGCCGCTGCTTGTCGTATTGATCGTCATCGTTTACGGCATCAAGACGTTGTTGACACGACGCGCGTTGATTTTGCTGCTGCCGATTGTGGCGATTATTGGCGTGTTTCTGGCATTGTGGGCAACCGTTCCTCGCGCCAATGATGCGCCGCGCCTGCTGGAAACAGTATTCGTGTCACTGGGCATTATGCTGCAAGGGCTGGTGTATCCGTTTGTGGCGCTAACACGCACTCTGACGTGCAGCATCGGAACGTGCGCGCAGGGTGAACCGATGCTGTTGTGGGGCGTGGCAGTAGTTGTGATTGTGATCGTTATCGCGCTATTACCTCACCCTCCAACTCCCTCCGCTCCGCTAGGGAGAGGGGGAGCAAGAAGCCGTGTGGTAATGGCGCAGTTGTACGGGTTGACCTGGTATGTGCTGGGGGCACTGCCGGCGGTGCTGCTGCTTGCGCCCGATTACATCAGTGGTTCGCCGCGACTGATGGTGTTTTCCTCGCTGGGCGCGGGCATCTTTTGGGGAGCTTCGCTGGCGGCAATCTGGGGTGAGAGTCGTCAGTTATCAGTTCTCAGTCGTCAGTCAACAAATTACTTTGCGCTCTTCGCGCCTTTGCGGTTCAAAGTTGTCTTCATTTTGATTGTCACATTGGCGGTATTCGTGAGTGTGCGCTTTTTGAGTGAACGACGGGATGAGGCGCTGGTACAAAGCGATTATACGTGGCAATTACTGCGTTTACTGGAACACGATCAACCCACAGCGCCATTGGTGGTGAACGCGCCCGCTTTTCTCGCGCCGACAGAGGCGAACCGCACATTCCTTACAGGCGCGGAGGGCGTGGTATATATGGACGCATATGTCAATTACAGCCAGCAGTTTTGGGCGATGACAGGCGTCGAGTTCCCGCACGTCGAGGCGCTGGCGTACAACCCAACGCAGCGCAATATGCCTGACATCGTGTTTGCGCCGTATCAAACCGTCGGACAGGGTACATTTTTAGAGCGCTTGCGTGCCGCATCACACATCTATGCGACCTATTTTGAAGGTGAACAATTTTTTCCAGTGTACGTGGGTTCACCCAATGTTGACGGTTCGGATGAGCCTTTTGCGCTGTTCAACGATGGCGACCTGGCACTTACTGAAGCGGCTGCCGTTTATGTGCCAGAAGCGCAGGCGGTGACGGTGACGACGCGCTGGCATGTCGGTGTGCCGATTGCGGCGAAACCGTTTGTGCATGTGGTGTGCGATGGGGTATTGGTCGGGCAGTTGGATGGCGCGATATGGGGTGAAACGTATCCCTTCAGTCAATGGTCGGCAGGCGAAACGCAAACGGATGTGCGCCAGATACGTTTATCGCAGCCTGTTACGCGCGAATGTTTAAATGTGGTGGCAGGTGTCTATTGGGAAGCCGACGGCGTGCGCTTGCCTGTTGTGGATGCAGCGACAGGCGAACGATATGCGGATGATCTTGTTCCAGTAGAATTAGAACAATCGCAGGAGTAAATGCCTATGACGATCAGAAAGGCGACTCCTGACGATGCGAACGATTTATTTGCCTTAGTGCAGCAGTTTGCAACTTCATTTGTGCCCGAACGTGCGTCATTCGAGCGCAGTCTCAAAAACATCGTTA
>CALMZT010000485.1 GCA_937870805.1 uncultured Chloroflexota bacterium | reverse complement strand
CGCATTTTACAACGCACAAGCGCAGCCTGTCGGTTCGCTGTGGGCAGGAGTGAAACGCGTTGTGGAATTTGTGCTTGGTGGTCGCTTAGGCAATACACTGGAACAATGGGAATATAACCGTAAACTGCGTCGCTTCGCACCGAAGATGCAGCGTCCCAATTCCGCCGCGCAAATTGACGAGAGCCATGTCAAAGGACATTTTGAGGATCACGGCAGTCGTGCGCTGCGCGAATATCAAGAGCGTTTGCGACAGTACGGCTTGGATACCGAAACGAGTATTTTGATGGCAGGCGATTGAATAAAGTTTTTTGCATGGGACGACACGTTGGTCGTCCCCTACAAGTGAATTCTTAAATAGGTTCTAGCGACGCATCACCGACGCCAACTGGGTACAGGCTGGGCATGAGCCGTCAGCGCGCAGCATCGCATAACCGGCCATCGGATCACTTCCAGAATAGGTGTTGAAATCGACATTCCAGACGATCATCAGGCGTACACGCCCACTTTGGGCTGCACGCGCGGCGGCGTCCGCCAGCCAACTCGCGTGTTCGGCGACAGAAGTATTTGCCGCCCATCCGAATGCCGAAGGCAGCGCACCGTAACCATCCGGTGAGAGATAACCCAATTCAGTGAAACAAACCTGCTTGCCACCAAAGGGATTATAACCGCGCGCCAGCATCGAGCTAAAGTAATACGTTGGGTATTCGCCGCGTGGGTCGCCACTGTTGATGTTGGGCGCAACAATACCCTCGTTGTAGTGCAAACCCACACAGTCCATGTAGCTGGCTGCGCCTGCTGCTGCCATCTGCTGCATAAACACATCGTCGTTGCAGCCGCCCGCACCGCACCCCGCCGAGCCAAAGAAACCTGTGGGAGCCAACGCCCCACTGATGACTATCGTGCCGGGGTTTGCGCTGCGAATAGCGTTGTACGCTGACGCCAGCAAGCGTGTATAGGTCGCGCCGTTGATTGTTGCGGCGGGCCACTCACGGTCAATGTTCGGCTCGTTCCAAACTTCAATGGCATTCGCACCGAGACGCGCCACGTCAGCGACGTACTGTGAGTACGAAGCAATGTAGGAGTCGAAGTTGCCCATTTCTGAGGTATAGCCGACGATGCCGAGCAGGACATTAAAGCCGTTATTGCGCGCGGCAGTGATATAGCCTGCTGCTGCCGACGATGCCGCAACATCGCCCAGACGATAGCGCACCTGTGCCTTGACCCATGTCATGCCAGCACTGCGCATCAGGTTAAACGTGGTGGGGCTGAAACTTTGCGCGTGACCACCTAATACGAATGTGCCGCTTGCCGCGCTGCCGGGAATGGGCGTCGGCAGTCCTACGCCAGGCACGCCACCGGGAACAGGTGTTGCCGTTGCGCCGCTTAACACCTGGTCGCAAACGATTACCGTCTCTAAGTTATAGCTGACGCGCGCGTAGTAGGTAACGTTGCGCAGACTGGTGATGCTGACATTCCAACCCGTGAAAATTTGCGTGGGCAAAACGCCTGCCTCTGGCGTCACACAGCCGATTTCCATGCCCTCATTCCACGCGAGGTATTCAAAGTCATAAGTATTGATGAGGCTCAGGTCAACCGATTGATCTTCTTCAATGGCTTCGCGCGCCGCGACGAAAGCGCGCCAGGTAGCATCGGTAGGGGTCGGGGTAGCCGTGCCGCCCGTTTGTGCCAGCACAGGCGATGAAATGCTTGCTGAAAGCACAAGGGCTGCCAACAAAATGATGGGGAAAAGCAGCAAGCTGCTATACTGCCATGAACGACGCATAGTTCTCTTAGTCTCCCTAATATTACAAAGATTTTTACGGTTCTTGCCCGTCATTAGAACGCGGGCATTCTACATGAATGGACACCGATTTCCAACGATACGTTCCTTAATGCGGGCAAGCGTAGGTTAGAAGTCCAGCATTCTGTACTGAAATTTGTTATTACGAGGGTAAATCATGCAATCAAAAACGCCAGCGGCGAGTTATGCCCACTGGCGTTTGAATTTCATTAGCTTAAAGCTAGTTCAATGCTTTTTCTGCTGCGGTGCGCAGGAAGACCAGCTTTTCGACGGTTTCCTTGTCGCCGCGCTGTGCCAACACCTGCCCTACCGCATCCATCACTTCCAACAGCGGTTCACCGAAGTCGTTGGCGTGCTCCGCAATCATCTTTTGCGCATCCTCGTCGGTCTCTGTCGAAAGCAGTTGGTTGACGAAACGCAGTTCCGGTTGCATGTTTTCTTGCAGGACGGAGATCACTTTGTTGTACACTTCTTTCAAGCGCGCGCTGGCGGCAACATCTTTGCGGCGTTCGGATTCTTCGATGTTCGCCGTCAGTACCGCTAGGAAAGTGTCGTCAATCAGCGGCAGATTTCCGCGAATCAGTTCTTCGGGATTCTCAGCATTGACGATGGCTTGCAGCAGCGACACT
>CALMZT010000484.1 GCA_937870805.1 uncultured Chloroflexota bacterium | reverse complement strand
TCAGCGACGTTGTGTTCCATCTCGGCAGGCGTGAGGGGCTGTTCGGCGGGCAGCGGCGCGGCTTCGACCAGTTCGCAGTCGTCGCGCAGCCACTGCCAGATCGGCGAGTTCTTCAGGTTCGTTTCATCCTTGCGCACGAAGAGTGTTTCACCTTCGATGTTGATGAGGGTGCGCACCTTCGCATCCTGAAGCGAATCGGGCTTGTTGTAGCGCACACGATCACCGATCTGGAACGGGAACGGCGGCATCACGACGGCTGCGCTGTCAGCAGCAGCCGTCGCCAGCGCAGCTTCGACCAGGTGCAGAGCGCTGCCGGGCAGCCAGTGCGACATGTTGCCACTGCCAATCGCGCGCTTCACAAGATACCGAAGTTCGGTGTCCTGCACTCTGGTTTCCACGATCTCGCCGACGGTGGGATGATCTTTCACCGTCACGCGATCCCCGATCTGGAACGGACGCGGTGTTGCGGGTGTTGCGTTGGGTTGCAGGGCGGCGATGTCAGCTTCGCTGGTGGGTGCTGTGCTTTCCCTTATGTTGCTCTCCATAAGATTCTCCTTGGGCAGGCGGCTAGCCTCCCCCTAATGAAATACGATTGCGAAACCGCTATTGTGGTACTTGTACGCATATGCGTGCATGTGGATAATCAAGCTGTCTAGGTTTTTTATCCGCTTCGCCATGTATGTCATGTATGCTTTAGCGTACAAAGACAATATAACACCATACGCAAAGAAATGCAATGAATTTTTGGTTAGAAAATACATATTGCGTAAAAAGCGGATTTTGGATATATTGGGAGATGAAGAAATGCCCGAAAAGAAAAAGAAGAGGGAGCGCGAGATGAGGACCAGCAATATACGTCTCACAACAAACGCACATCGCTTGCTTTCAATGTTGGCTGCCGCGATGGGGTTGTCGATCTCGGAGACTGTAGAGACAGTCATCCATGAGAAATATCCGGACATTGCGCAATCTGCGCAGGCTGTCGAATATAAAGGCGCGGACGAGTCAGTCGACAAAGAAGATAAGTAGGTAATAAAAACTGGGGGCAGCATCACGCTCCCTATTCCTTTAAACTCGAACTATTCATGTGCATAACATTATGCGCGGAAAGTGACGCAGGATTGCTTTAGATGTGACCATAACGGCATAACCTTTTTCTAACCTGAAGCTCAACAGGAATTGAACGGTAAGGGTTAGAATAAGGATTGAACCCCTTGCAAGGTTTTTAAGATTGCGTTAATGTAAGGGATGTTCGTAGTACAGGCAGCGCGTGAGAGGTTTGGGCGGGTTCGACTCCCGCACACGTCAAGCGCCTAAAAGGGTAAGCGCTGAACTTGGTAAGGGGTATGTTGGCAGCCTATTGGAACTTGATAAGATTTTTGTATAAAGCTGCTTATCACTAAGTAATGTGATTTGTGCTCGATTGTGGCAAAACATTGTTCACAATAAGCTCCATATCACATGGGAAAACTTTTATCACCGCACCGACCATTTTTCCTCTGGAATGCCGGCTTTCAGGTTTTCCCAACGCGCTAAAGTGAAAAGGAAATCCGACAGCCGATTGAGATACGGAATCACATTCGCGCCAATTGCCTCTTCATCGCGCAGCGCCACCGCAAGTCGTTCTGCACGTCTACAGATAGTACGCGCAACGTGAATTTGTGCTGCCAGCAGTGAGCCGCCCGGTAGAATGAAATTTTTTAATTCCGGTAAATCCGCTGTCATCTTATCAATCGTTTCTTCCATCCAAGCGATAGATGACGGATCGACGCGCACCACCCAATCGGCTTTGGCGTCTAATGGCGTCGAAAGATCAGCACCTAAATGGAAAAGCTGATTCTGGATACGTTCCAGCCAGGCATCAGTTTGTAAGCGAGGCTGATGCGCGCGCGCTGCACCGATCACCGAGTTGAGTTCATCGACTGTACCATAGGCTTCGACACGTAAGTGCTTTTTGGGGACGCGCCCGCCAGAAAAAAGACTCGTTTCGCCGCTGTCGCCTGTTTTCGTGTAAATTTTCATTTCTGCTCCAAAGAACAAAATTTCGATTCTCATCATATCATTTTATAATGATGGAGAGAGGAGACGATATGGCAAAAATTCGCAGCCTTTTCAATAGTGCCGGAGTTCGCATCGAAGAATTCCATTGTCGCGGCACTCATACAGCGCACAGTGGCGAAGAATGCACAACGGCGCACGAAATCGTGTTTCCGCGTCGTGGAGCGTTTGTGCGCAATGACGCCTCTGGCAAAATGCTGGCAGATGCTAATCATGTGTTGTTCTTTCATCGTCATCAGCCATATCAAATCAGTCATCCACTTCCCGGCGGCGATGCTTTCATCGTAATGAGCAATTATACTGATAAGCAAATATGGAAGAATGGATCTTGCCGCTTGTATGAGCTGGGTGATGATGTACTCGGTCTGCAATGGTTCACCAAAATGGGAAGCATCGGTGGTGATGTGCTGGCCGGCATTCAA
>CALMZT010000483.1 GCA_937870805.1 uncultured Chloroflexota bacterium | reverse complement strand
GGCATTGTCAGCCCAAATCGTATTCAGGCTGGACAGCGTTTGGTAGTACCCGCCACTGGAGGTCCTGTCACGCCAGCGACCAGCCCAGCACCCACAGCCACACAAGCCAATCCTGCCCCAACCGCCGCACGTCCAACAACTTATCTGGTACAGTACGGCGATACACTGTTCCGAATCTCAATTCGCTTTGGAGTGCCGCTGCAACGTTTAGTTGAGGCAAACAATATTCAGAATCCAAACTTGATCTATGCAGGGCAGGTGCTCAACATTCCATGAGTGAATGGCGTATCCTGCGCAACGCCCAGACAGAAGAGGTCATCCTCGCGCGGGTCAGACTTTGCAAAGGCTTTTGGTGTCACTTCAAAGGTCTACAGTTTGTCCCGCGCCTACCCGATGACGAAGGCTTGTTATTTATCACAAACCATGAGGGTCGCTCACATACGGCGATCCACATGTTTTTTATGTTCTTCAACATTGCCGTCATTTGGCTAGATGCATCAGGTAAAATTGTTGATAAAAAGCTGGCAAAAGTGTGGCGTCCAGCGTATGCGCCTGCTACGCCAGCTCAATATTTTCTGGAAGCTAATCCCACCGTCCTGGATCGAGTACGAGTTGGCGATATGCTGCGATTTGATGAGGTTATTCAGTGATTCGTCGTTTGCTAACCGTACTGCTGGTCATTTATCTACTGCCTGCTTCGATAAGCGCGCAAGAAGTCACACCCGAACCCGGCAACGTACAGAGTGGCTTAACAATCCACGTCGTGCAGCGCGGCGAAAATCTGTTTCGGATTGCGCTGCGTTACGGCATTACGGTAGATGAACTCGCGCAGCTTAACGGTATCACTGACCCCGGCAATATCCTCGTTGGACAGCGCTTGCTTGTTCCTTCCGGCACGATAGCCGAAACAACAGAAGCCGTTACCCATGTTGTGCAGCCGGGCGAAACACTTCGCAGTATCGCTGATTCCTACGGAACAAGCGTCGAAATACTGATTGCGCTAAACAACATCGCCGATGTAAACACTATTTACGTTGGACAGGTGTTGAACATTACACCTGCGGCGGCGACAGAAGCTGCTCCTACCCCTACCGATACCGTACCCATTGAGCAAAGCACTGAACCACCCTCTGTAATCATCTACACGGTACAACCGGGCGAAACATTGTTTCGTATTGCCACACGCTACGGCATCAATGTCAATGATTTGGCGAGAGCCAATAGTATCAGTGATCCCTCATTCATTTATGCGGGACAGCAGCTTGTTATTCCCGGTTTCGAGCCACCACACCTGGCATTAGATTTGCCTGCCCCTGTCACGGCGCTTGATGTTAGACCACAGATTTTGGTTGAAGGACAAGCGGAATGGATTCGCCTAACGACATCGGAAAGTGCAACGATGGGAGGCACGTTTCTTGATCGCACCCTGAACGTCATCTCAGAACAGGATGGTACACAACACAACATCTTGATTGGCGTGCCATTAGGTACACAAACTGGGGTCTACCCGTTGCAGCTTACCGTCTTTAAAGCGGACGGAGAACAAATACCCCTTGTGATAAATCTCTGAAAACGCTGCCTGGAGCAGAGTTTGGCGGGTATCCGGGGAGGTGAGTATCGCAGTCATGCGGGCATCATACATACCGGTTGGTATGTGTCAAGGCGTAAAGGCTTGTTTGTTGTTGCATTTAATACTATATTCGTTACATCTAAAACAAAAACGTCCAAACTATGAATCAGGCCGCTATCGCTTTTCCTCAAGAC
>CALMZT010000482.1 GCA_937870805.1 uncultured Chloroflexota bacterium | reverse complement strand
AATGGAGAGGGGGCTAGGGGGTGAGGTTTCACGGACTCAATTGAGTTCTTGCTTCACAACACCAAATCTTGGATACAATCAATAGGATGCTCCCGACACAACGCCTCCCTTTGGCACGTCACGCGGCGCGCAGTATAATGAATGCCGTTACACAATGCGCTTATATGGATTGAATGATGGACAAAGCCGCCGCCCGCGAACGCATCGCCCACCTGGTCGAAAGATTCCAAAATACGCCACCCAAAACGCTTGCGGATTACCAGGAGCAGCAGATGCGCGAATATTTTATTCTCCCGTTGTTTCGCGCGTTGGGTTGGAGTACCGAGAATCCCGCAGAAATGTCAGCAGAAGAACAAATCTCGCGTGGCTTCGTAGACTTTGGCTTTTACCTTAACGGCGTGCCCGCCTTTTATCTGGAAACCAAGCGCGCTTCCGAAAAACTGGAACAGCCCAAAAACATGAAGCAGGCGATCAACTACAGCTACATGAAAGGCGTGCCATGGGCGGTTTTGACCGACTTTTCAGGCTTGATGGTGTTCAATGCCGATGTAGAAGGCGACCCTGTACAAGCGCGCATGTTCAACCTCAAATACAGCGATTATCTCACCAACAGCGGCTTTGAGGATTTATGGCTGCTCTCGAAGGAATCGCTGCAAAAGCGTGAGATTGATCGCGTAGCCGAGCGTTATGGCAAAAAGAACAAAAAAGAGCCTGTCACCACGCGCTTGTTTGCCTCGCTAACCGAGTGGCGGCGCGATTTATTTCAGGATATGTATTTGCAGCGCGCGACCTTATGGGCTTCAGACCCGCATGAAGTTGATAACGCTGTGCAGCGCTTTTTAGATCGTCTGATTTTTATCCGCACCGTTGAAGATCGGGGCATTGAGCGCAACCGTTTAAAGGCGCTGCTGCGCGAAGAAAGCCAGCGCAGCAAATGGTTTCCCAGGCTGTTGCAATTATTTGTTGAACTCAGAAATGTCTACAACAGTAATCTGTTTGCGGAACATCGTGCAGACGATATGCAGCTCCACGACCCGAACTTGCTTGAGAAAATCATCAACAGACTTTACAGCGTGCCAGACCATTTTGGCAACAGCATCGACTACGATTTCAACGCCATCACCGCCGACGTGTTAGGCGCGGTTTATGAGCAGTATTTGGGCTTTCGCGCGCAAGACCCTGAAGGCAAGCAGGCGCTTGATATTCGCAAAAAGCAGAAGCGTAAACAGCAGGGCATCTACTACACGCCGCAGTTCGTCGTGCGCTACATCGTGCGTCAAACATTAGGCAAAATCCTGAATCCTTCCCCTGAATCTACTCCTGAGGCGGGCGCGTCTTCCTCCCCCTCTCTACTTCCAAACGCTTCCCCCACTACAAATATCTCCGAAGTGGAGAGGGGGACAAAGGGGGTGAGGTTAAACATCGACCAAACTCGCAAACTGCGCATCCTTGACCCCGCGTGCGGCAGCGGCGCGTTTCTCATCGAAGCCTTTGACGTGCTGGACAAGCACTACGAAGCCTTACACGCGCATTTGAGCGAAAACGAAAAGATAAACAAACGCCGTGAGTGGCGCGGGTGGATACTCAAAGAAAATTTGTACGGCGTGGACCTGGACGATCAGGCGGTGGAAGTGACGCGCCTGAACCTGATGCTGCGTGGGGCGCAAACGCGCGAAAAACTACCGTTACTAACCAATATCGTACACGGCAACAGCTTGATTGAAGACGATGAGATTGCAGGCGCGGGCTTAGGGCTGAAATGGGAACAGCGCTTTCCCAAAGTATTCGCTGGAGAGCATCGTTCACTCTGGTTTGTCACTTTTGTAACCCACAATTCGCGTATCTCTGAGCGTATGATAACGTATGGTATCCAGGCGGGTGAACCGATCATTTTTTCCCCTGCCGAACAAATTTTAATGACAGAGAAAATTGCTGAGGCGTGTCGCAAATATGCTGTACCTGTTGTCGCATGGAATGTGCTGCCCGATCATGTTCACATGGTCATCGGCGCGGAAGATGAGCAAGCGCTGGAGAAAGTAGTCGGCAAGATTAAAGGGTATAGCTCACGTGCCTTTAAACAGGCGCAGGGTGACGAGCAAGACAGTGGCTTGGCGGACAGCAACTTGGCAGACAGTGGGTTTAAACCCACTGTCTCAAATTCGACGGTCTCAAATCGCCCCATCTCGAAGGATGCAGCAGCGGGAAACCCATACCCTATCTGGGCGCGCAAATTTAATCGGCAGCCTATTCACAACCCTGAAAGCCTCTCTGCCATCATCAATTATGTAACTAACAATCACTATAAACACGCAGAACGCTGGGGGAATTCGCTGATTGAACTTTGGGAGAAGGGTTTACAGAGTCAGACAGTGGGTTTAAACCCACTGTCCGCCGAGCCACTGTCCCCAAATATAAGACCATTGTCTGAAATCGTGCGCGAACTCTGTGTCTCGTCTGAAGAAGCCTCTAGCGTGCGTGGCGGCTTTGACGTGGTGATCGGCAATCCGCCATACGGAGCAAGTACATCACCTGAACAAGTACGTTATTTCAGAGCAAAATATAGAGCATCGCTTGATTCTTTAGACTCGTTCGCATTATTTATGGAAAAGTCGAATGGTTTGCTTAGACAAGGTGGACTCTTCGGAATGATTGTCCCTTCTGGTTGGGTATCCACGCCCTCAACAAAATCTCTGCGTAGGTTGTTTGCCTCGCAGTACAAACCAATTGCTTTTGCCTCTATGCCATATGATGTGTTCAAGGGCGCTTATGTCGATACGGTAATTGTGACGGCTGAGAAGTTACCAATAGGAAAAACTCTGCACGATTTACCGCAAGCTCCTGTAGAAATAGTTGTATTCCCTCCACGTTTTCGTATCCAATCTGAAAAGGATTTTGAAGAGCATCAGAAAATTACAGATGCGCGTAAATGGCTGAATAGCAAAGATATTGAGTTTCTTATCACCGCATCAGATATTGAGACTGGACTGATAGAAAAGGTAAGGCATGTTGGCGGCAAATTTGCTGATGTTGCTGATATTCAGCGTGGTGTAACACCTTTTAATACTTCATCTGAGAAACCTCATGTAAATGCTCGACCTGCATTTACAGGCACAGTTCGCAGATATGATTTAACGCAAGAGCAATCCGATTACATCCGATATGATGAAACATTAGCCGAGTATAAGCCTGAAAAATATTTTTGCGGTCAACGTTTACTCTTACGTGAGTTAATCAGCCGTCAATTCCAATTACAGGCAATGTACACTGCTAACGATTTCATCACAAATAAGTCGATGCAAAGTATATTGTTGACAGATATACGGTATAACCTTCTTTACTTGTTGGGTCTGCTCAATAGTAAATTGATTTCTTGGCATTTCCTGGAAACGAATAGCGTGGCTCGTAGAGATGACTTCCCCAAAATAGTCCTGAAGCAAACAAGAGAATTACCATTTCGCAAAATCAACTTTGATGACCCCGCCGACAAAGCCCGCCACGACAAAATGGTGTCGCTGGTCGAGCAGATGTTATTGCTCAAGCAGCAGCACGCCGCCGCCAATGCCACACACGACGACAGACGCCACGAACTGCAAGCGCGCATCGACGCCGCCGACAGGCAGATTGACCAATTGGTCTACGAACTCTACGGATTAACCGACGACGAAATCAAAATTATCGAAGGCAGCTAACCGCGCGTGTAAAGCCCCTCTCCATGTGTCAATAGCTCATCTACCACCAACATTTCAAAAATGGAGAGGGGTTGGGGTGAGGTTAAACGCGAACTTTTGCCACAATGCCTTACGATGCGAAGCGCTAGAAATTCCTAACCTTTTCTAACTTTTGCGCCGATTTTTGCCGGTTTTTACACCCCTTTGCGCGCGCGCAAGAATTACGCGCAAGCGCTGAGTTCACTTTCCCATCGTGTACAAAGAATGTCCACGTTCTCTACATTTCAGATTGTGCTCAAAGCGTTGCATCGGCGGTAGGCGCGCGCAAGTATGTTTTTTCCAACCGATTCTAACCTGTTTTTTCGCGTGGAACAAAACCCCTCCCTTCATCGTCATACCACCAAACCCTTGTAACGTGGAGGCTTGTTTATGAAACGCTTATTCGTCGTCCTCACGCTCATGCTCATGAGTATTTCGGCAGTTCGGGCGCAAATCGTCCCGTGCCCGATGCCGCCGCCCTGTCCTACCGATGGTCCTTGCCCCGTCGACGACTGCCCGCCCATCATCACGCCCGGCGTCTTCACCAACCCCGAATGGCTGAGCGTCGATTATCACCGTGTTCAGGTCAACATCAACAACATGATCGCCACCACCAACGTCGATTTGCAGTTCACCAACAGCGGCAGCGCCCTGGCTGAAGGCACGTTCGTCTTCCCCCTGCCACGCGGCGCAGCCGTCGATCAACTAACGATGTGGGTGAACGGCGTCGCCATCGAAGCGCGCATCCTCAGCGCCGACGAAGCGCGCGGCATCTACGACGAAATCGTGCGCCAGTACCGTGACCCTGCGCTGCTGGAATACATCGGCACAGGCGCAATTCAGGCGAACGTCTTCCCCATCCCGCCCGGCGAATCGCGCCGCATCGAAATCAGCTATTCGCAGGTGTTGGAAGCCTCAAACGGGCTGGTGCAGTACATCTACCCACTGGCGACCAGCAGCCAGGTTGTGCAGCAGATGAACATCAGCGTCAGCGTCACCAGCGCCGACCCGATCAGCACCGTTTATTCGCCAAGCCACTCGATTGCTGTCAGCCGCGCAGGTGATAACCTGAGCTTCACCGCAGGCTTTGAGGCGACGAACTACGTTTCCACGGGTGATTTCAACCTGTACTACGGCATCGCCAACGAAAATATCAGCGTCAACCTGCTGGCTTACCGTGAAAGCGCCGATCAGGATGGCTTCTTCATGCTGCTCGTCCAGCCACCGCTGAATGTCGATGCCTCGCAAGTGCAGCCCAAAGACGTGATTATCGTGCTTGACCAATCGGGCAGCATGGAAGGCGAAAAGTGGGAACAGGGACGCGAAGCGGCTGTCTACGTGCTGGAACATCTGAATCCTGAAGACCGCTTCAACGTGATTCTGTTCAGCACAGGCTGGCGCGTTTATGGCACTGAGCTGCAACCCGCCGAAAACGCTGCCGACGCCGCGCAGTGGGTGCGCAGCCAGGAAGCCAACGGCGGCACAGACATTAACGGTTCGCTGACCACCGCGCTGCAAATGGCGGATGTCGAACGCTCAACGACGATTGTGTTCCTCACCGATGGCTTGCCTACCGAAGGCGAAACCGACCCGGAAACGATCCTTTCCAACCTGCAAGCCAACGCGCGTTCCAATGTCCGTATCTTTAGCTTCGGCGTCGGCGATGATGTAGATACCTTCCTGCTCGATTCGATTGCCCGCGACTTCCGGGGCAGCAGTTCCTATGTGCGTCCGACAGAACGCATTGACGAGGAAGTGGCAGCACTTTACAACCGCATCAGTTCACCTGTATTGTCCAATATCACGCTCGACTTCGGCAGCATTCGTACCGAACAGGCGTATCCAGCACAGCTACCAGACCTGTTCGCAGGCACGCAGTTGACAATCGTCGGGCGCTACCGTGACTCCGGTGACGGCTTAACGATCACGCTGACGGGCACACTCAACGGTGAACCGCAAACGTACACCTATTCCAACCTGAGCTTCCGTGACAACGCAGGCGGCGAACCGTTCATTGCGCGCCTGTGGGCGACGCGGCGCATCGGTGATCTGCTGAACCAGATTCGCTTGAACGGCGAAAACCCTGAACTAATCGACAGCATCGTGAACCTCAGCGTGCGCTATGGCATTATCACGCCGTACACCAGCTTCCTCATTCAAGAAGAGGACATCCTGACCCAGAGTGGGCGTGACGAAGCCGCCGCCAACTTCGCTGGTGAGGCTCGTGACGCTGATAACAGCGGTGCCGCCGCCGTCGCCGCAGCCGATGACGCACAGCAGATGGCAGAGTCTACTGCCCCTCAAGCGCTGCCGACCATGACAGCCGCAGGCACACCAGGTATAGGCGGTGGTACTGGTGGCGGCGCTCCGTCCGGTAATGTTATCCGCACCGTCAACGACAAGACGTTCATCCTGCAAGACGGCGTGTGGATTGATACCGCCTTCCAGCCCGACACGATGACGACGCAGCAAGTTCCCTTCCTGAGCGATGCCTACTTCGCGCTGCTGGATTTGAATCCCTTCATGGGTGATTATCTGGCATTGGGTGAGCGCGTGATCGTCGTGATTGAAGGCGTCGCCTACGAGATCGTGCCCGAAGCCTAGGCGATGAGTATTCACATTCGTAGGGGACGACGTGCAAACGGAGTTTGCCTGTGTCGTCCCTTATAAAAGCTAAGCAGCGAGGAATGGCTTTAGAAAAAGTCATTCCTCTTTTTTTACAATCTGTTGTTGTTTAATGGCACTCGTAATATAGTGAGGTAGATAAGTCGTGAATTAGCATCGAGGTGCTGATAATGACTCAGGCAAATGTGCATTCCGAGACGAATCGAATTGGCTATGCCTTCCTTACCGGGTTGGTGTCCTTTGGGTTGGCGGCTGTAGGAGCATTGGTGTTCGTGTCTGAGCCCCCAATGGTGCAGTTGACAGCAGTCGCGACGATCTGGAATTTTGTCCTCCG
>CALMZT010000481.1 GCA_937870805.1 uncultured Chloroflexota bacterium | reverse complement strand
CACACGTTGGTGCGCCCCTACAATGACACTCTTGACCTTTCTTGAGCCAAACTGTGATTTTGATGCAATCGCCCTACTTAAATTGAGCCGCGATCTTTGAGGCGATAGACTAATTTTAACCCCGACCAGAGATTATCCACTTCGGCGACTTTTACGTCCACCAGCCCGTTTACCAGCGCGTAATCACGGATCACATCTTCGGTGAGGTCGGTGGGTATTTTAGCGGATTTTTTGTACCACGAAATCCACAGTGCGCCGTTGGGTTTTAGAGCACGCTTCAGCGCGTCGTAGTGACTCTCGAATTCGAGGCGATTGAGTACGAAAAAATGAATGAGGTCGAGCGAGGCTTGTGGTGTGTCGTCGGGCAACGTGTCGAGACGCACAACATCGGGCGGCAGTTCGCCCAACAGCGAATTGTAGTCGGCGGGCGCGTTGAGGATAGCGATGCGGAAGCCAGGTTTGATGCCGAGTTTTTTGAGAAGGGGCGTGCCGGAGCAGCCGAAGGTCACTCTTCGTCCTCTAAGGGATCTGCAAAAATATCTTTCACAGCAATGGTGAAGCCGGGTAACACAGTGCCACCGTCTAAAATATCATCCATGCCGAGCGTTTTCCTGGGCGCATTAGGAGCGTGTACGTCGATCTCACGCCGTTTGGGATAGGCAACCCAAACCAAAACGCCTGCCGCTGCATAGTGCTTGAGCTTTTTTTCCAGTGTCTCGTCTCTATCCGTCGGTGATACCACCTCTACAGCCAGATCAGGCGGGATAGGATTATAACCTTCTCGCGCAAGCTGTTTCTGGCGTGTTTTGGAGACAAAAGCCATATCGGGTGCAAGCCGCTGTCCATTCACAATATAGCCAGCCGCTTCACTGGTGACATGTCCCAGCTTATTCGCGTAGACAAAGTTGCCGACGTGACGGTTGAACGTCGAAGCGAGTTCCGATGAGTATGGATTGGAAGGCACTTCGATCATCTCCCCATCAATGAGTTCAAAGCGTAAATCAGCGTTTTCGGGCAGCCAAACGAAGGCTTCAAATTCTTCTACTGTATACTGGCGGGGTGGGTGTACAGCCATTGCACATCCTTTCGATTCCTGCATCTTATTATACAACAGTAGAAAAGAGCGCAGTCTGTGCCGCGCTCCTCATCACCGGGGCAATCGCATCAAATTTAGTTTGAAGGTTACAAGGGTGCACAACATATTTGTAGGGACAAGCGTACAGGGCTGAG
>CALMZT010000480.1 GCA_937870805.1 uncultured Chloroflexota bacterium | reverse complement strand
CTTCAGAGGTTTCCAGATGTTGTCTAGCGGCGGGTTTTGAACCCGCTGCGAGAAAGCATTAAGCGTTATTTTGATGCTTAAGAACCAACGTGTTCGCCCGATACAGGGCAGACACAGGCAAACTCCGTTTGCACGTCTGCCCCTACACGGGAATTTCCGTCTTTAATAGTTAAACTATGTGAACGTCTGGCGAGGTAAAGCGAACATATTTAATTTCCGACAAGCCTTGAAGGTTGAGGCTAGCAAGGTTATCTCAGTGAATTTTATTAGACACCATGCTCATCCGTAGTATTTAACCCGATGCTTAAAACTCTCATTCGCCGCATCCTGAACGTATTCGTACCGCCGTTTGTCGCGTTCTTCGCGCCGTTGTTTTATTACGTAGCGCGCACGGGCGTCGGCATGAATCTGTGCCGCAAATGGGGCTTTGAACCCATGCGTATCCATTACTACCAGCCGATTCCCGATTACGAAAAACTCCCTGACTCCTTCTACACCACGCCGCAGGATTTGCCGGGAATTGTGCTCGATACCCAAGCCATCGAAAGCACACTGAAGCAGTTGAGTGCGTTTGCCAGTGAATGCCAGTGGCAGGAAAACGCCACACGCGACGGCGTATAGTACGCGCAAAATTCCGCATTCCGTTACAGTTCCGCCGCGCTGCTGCATACGATGATTCGCGCGCATCATACACGCCGCGTGGTCGAGATCGGCAGCGGCTTCTCGACGCTGATCTCACTGGAAGCGCTGCGCAAAAATGTTCCCGATGGCAGCTTTCAGTTGACGTGTGTTGAGCCGTATCCTAAAAACTGGCTGCTCAAACTGCCGATTGAACTGTGTACTGCCAAAGCGGAGGACGTTGATCTCAATACCTACGTGTCATTAGAGGCAGGCGATATTCTGTTCATCGACAGTTCACACGTCGCCAAGCTGAACAGCGACGTGAACTTTTTGTACATGCGAGTGCTGCCGCGCCTCAAGTCGGGAGTCATCATCCATATCCACGACATCTACATCCCTTACGAGTACCCGCGCGTGCATTTCACCCAAAAGCCATCGTACTACTGGAACGAGCAGTATGTCCTGCAAGCCTTCCTCAGCGGCAATCGTGATTTCGAGGTGCTGCTGCCCGGTTATTACGCACAGACTGATTTGCAAGCCGCCTTCAAAAGCACATTCATGAGTTATAATCCCGCCGTTCACCGCGCCACGTCCAGTTTCTGGCTGCGGCGCAAATAAAAATAAATGTAACGGGATGTTTTTGATGGATGAAGGTTTCGCACATCTGAAAACCCTCCATCCTGAGCCTGAGCCACCGCGTCGCAGTCGGATGGTCGATTTGCTAGTTTGGTTAGACCAACGGCGACATAAGCCAGAATACTATACCCCTCATTCTTGTGCGGGCGGTTCATTGATGGCGCGCGCAGAATATGAGTATCACAGCGTGGAGATTTTTCTAGCAATCCTGCACGAGGTCAACCTCGACATTCGCGTGTTTGATGGCAAGCGCGTTTTGGATGCTGGCTGTGGCTGGGGCGGCAAAATGGTGTACTTCAGCCAGCACTCCAGCGCGCTTTCATTTGACGGCTTTGATCTTCCGGGTTATCAGCCGCAAGTCTCTGAAGAATTCGCCAGACAGCACAACGTCACCAACTGCACCTTTACCAACGGGTTTGCCGAGGCGATGCCCTACGAAGACGGACGTTTTGATCTGGTGATGATGGACGATGTGCTGGAACATGTGCAAGACCCGGAGAAAACCATGCGCGAATGCTGGCGCGTGCTGCGTCCCGGCGGCGAACTGCTCATGCGCTTTCCATCGTTTAAGATGATGGAGGCGCATCACCTGGATCGGGCGATTAGGCTTCCCGCGATGCAGTATGTTTTACCGATGAAAACCTGGTCGGCAGGCTTGAATGAGCGTCTGCTGCGATCAGAGAACACAAAAACGTATGTGCCCTTCTCGCGCACGATAAAAACCAAATATCATCCTGACATCAATTACGATCTCAACGGCATTGACTTCACCCACTTTAAGGCGCTGGTGAAGGAGATAGGCTTCGAGCCGCGCGTGCTGACGATGCTGCCTTATATCAGAGACATGCAGAATGCGCGCCGCAAATGGCTGCGGGCGCTGTATTTGCTGCTGTATCGTATTCCAGCGCTGCAAGAATTTTTATCGCACACCATTGTTTTCTATGGGCAGAAACCAGCGCAAGTGGGCAATTGATCGATTCTTCAGATACACCCCATCGACAACGACAATGGAACTTTCGACCTCGACTCTGCGTCTACAGAGAGTGCTGCATTGACCTAGAGTAGTAAGTCGTTATAATTCCTTTCGCATTGCAACGAACAAAAAGGTAAAGACATCTATGTGTGGAATTGTCGGCGCGCTTTCATTTGGTGATTTCAAGATCACCGACGCCTACATCGCCCGTATGCGCGATACGATGGCGCATCGTGGACCAGACGGTATCGGTGCGTGGATTTCACCCGATGGACATGTCGGCTTCGGTCAGCGTCGCCTTGCCATCATCGACCTCTCAACGCTTGCTGACCAGCCGATGTGCAACGAAGACGGCTCCATCTGGCTGAACTTTAACGGCGAAATTTACAACCATGCCGAAATCCGCAAAGAACTGGAAGCGATTGGCGGGCATACGTGGAAGACCGATCACTCCGATACCGAGATGGTGATCCACGCCTTTGAGCAGTGGGGCATCGACTGTCTGCACAAGCTGCGCGGCAGGTTTGCGATGGCATTGTGGGATGGCAATAAAAATGAATTGTGGCTCGTGCGTGACCGCATCGGCGTCAAGCCGCTGTACTACAGTATTCATCACGGACGCCTGACTTATGCCTCTGAGATCAAGGCGCTGCTGGAAGACCCCGATCAGCAGCGCGCGGTCAACGAAGAAGCCTTTTTCCATTACTTGTCGTTCATGACTACGCCCGCGCCCAACACGCTGTTCGACGGCATTCACAAGCTGCCGCCCGGCACGTGGATGCGTATTGCTGCCGATGGCACGACACGCACGGAGCGCTATTGGGACGTGTGGGATTACACCACGCCGCTGACAGGCGCGTCAGAAGACGAAATCGCCAAGCTGCTGATTGCCGAACTGCGCACATCGGTACAACTGCGCAAGGTCAGCGATGTGCCTGTGGGGGTGTTCCTTTCTGGCGGCATTGACTCCAGCACGAACACGGCGCTGTTCTCCGAAGGCGAAGATCAAGCCGTCAAGACGTTCTCCATCGGCTACGTCGGTGAATACGAGAGCTACAAAAACGAACTGCACTATGCACGACGCATGGCACAGCACGTCAACGCTGAATACTACGAGCAGTTGTTGACGCAGGATGATCTGCTGAATTTCCTGCCGCGCATGGTGCATTTACAGGATGAACCTATCGGTGATCCGGTATGCGTGCCTGTGTATTACGTCTCTAAGCTGGCGCGTGACAACGGCGTGACCGTGTGCCAGGTAGGCGAAGGTGCCGATGAATTGTTCTGGGGTTATCAGAACTGGCGCAATATGCTCGATACCCAGAATTACCTTGACAACCTGCCTGTGCCACGCTTCGGACGCAAAGCTGCGCTGCTGCCGCTGACGCTGATGGGTAAAAATCGATCCATGCGCTACGAATGGCTGCGGCGTTCCGCAGAGGGACAGCCGATCTTCTGGGGCGGCGTCGATATGATGAGTGTCTACCAGAAAGAGCGTGTGCTGTCACCGCGCCTGCGTGCCAAGTTCAAAGGGCTGACTTCGTGGGAAGCAATCCGCCCGATTTACGAACGCTTTGAAGCGAAGGCGTGGGAAAAATCGCGTCTTAACTGGATGACGTATATTGATTTGAACTTCCGCCTGCCAGAACTGCTGTTGATGCGCGTCGATAAGATGAGTATGGGCGTTAGCCTTGAGGGACGTGTGCCGTTCCTCGACTATAAGTTTGTCGAGTTGGCGATGAGCATCCCCACCGAAGTCAAAACGCGCGACAACGAACTCAAGCACATTCTCAAAAAAGCGGTGCGCGGGGTGATCCCCGACGAGTTCATTGATCGTAAGAAACAGGGTTTCGGCGTGCCTGTTTACGAATGGTTCTTTGACCGTCTCGGTAAGGAAATTCGCCGCGAACTCAACGACTTCTGCGACAAGACCGATCTGTTTGACCGTGATGAACTCAACCGTCTGATGGACGCGGGACATGGAACGCTGGTGTGGCCGCTGTACAACATGGCGCTGTGGTGGAAAGAATATATCGGGCGTGAACAGCCGCAGTTAGAAATGGCGTCACCGCTATAGCACCAACGATTTGAACTGATACGGACGAGGCAGTGCGCTTCGTCCTTTTTATTTGGGAAAAGTTGCTTTTGAAAGATGATTCGGCTTACGATAGAGATGGTTAAGGGTAAAGCCTTAACTGCCGCACCTTAATAGCGAGAGGAGAGACCAATGCACATCAAGGTCGGCACTCTCATCTATTAAAAGGCTTAGGAGTACCGCCACGTTGTGAAGGTGGGTGAAAGCGCCTTGAGTATATTCAGTAGTAAGGTTATACTCAATAAAGTAGTCTTGCCAGTCGCGGTACGCCAATACCCACTGGCTCTCCGACAATCGGATTGTCAGAGCATGAGCGATTCTATCACCATCCAACGTGGATATAAATATCGCGCCTACCCCACCGACGTGCAAAAGCAATGGCTGGAGCAGGAATTTGGTGCTGCGCGTTATGTGTACAATTATTTCCTCGACTTGCGCCATAACTACTATAAAAATACAGGTAGAGGATTGTATTATGCTGATACCTGTAAATTGCTTGCCGAGTTGAAGCAGCAGAATCTTTGGCTGAGACAAGCCAATGCGCAGATGTTACAGCAGGCGTTGCTGAACTTAGAAACCGCCTTTATGAACTTTTTTGAGAAACGCAGCGCTTATCCAAAGTTCAAATCCAAACGGGGTCGCCAGTCTTTTCGCGTACCACAAGCGTTCCGACTTGAAGGCAATACCATCAAGTTACCAAAACTCGATGAGGCATTATGGTTTCAGCAGCATCGTCCGCTACAAGGCGTCGTTAAATCTGTGACAGTCTCGAAGGAAACTAGTGGTAAATACTACGTCTCGTTCTTGGTTGAAGAAACCATCGCCCTGTCACCCTCTGCATTGAGCGAGATCGGAATTGACTTAGGCTTGCACCACTTTATAGCGACTTCGGCAGCGGAGAAAGTTGCCCATCCCAAGCTGTTGCACAAGAGCAGAAAGAAGCTGCGTCAGCTCAAGCGTAGACATTCAAGGACAAAGCTGGGAAGCACTAATCGAGAAAAAGCACGACTGAAACTGGCACGGCAAGAAACGCGTGTCGCTAACCAACGACGGGACTTTCTGCATCGTTTGTCTCACAAACTCATCGACGAAAACCAAGCTGTGAGTGTAGAGACATTAGCAGTAAAGAACATGATGGCAAACCATAAACTTGCCCGGTCTATTGCCGATAGTGGTTGGGGGGAATTGGTAAGGCAGTTAGCGTACAAAGCGCAGTGGAAGGGTAGAGAACTGCGCAAGATTGACCGTTGGTTTCCCTCCACGCAGCTATGCTCGTGCTGCGGTTATCTCAACCCTGAACTGAAGCTGAAA
>CALMZT010000479.1 GCA_937870805.1 uncultured Chloroflexota bacterium | reverse complement strand
GACCTCTGATCTGCTTTTGCTTTCTAACTCAAGCATGACCAAAGGTCTTTCTCTTTGCAATATCTGCCAAACTTCAGGGCGTCTTCGACGCGGAGATTGTGCAGGTCGGCGGCAGCCCATTTTATAGAGGCAGGTTCGCGGGGATGGATTTACTGCTGTGTCCCAATGAAATCGCGGAAGTGGACGCCAGGCAGAATCGCCATCAATTTCGGTTGGCAGTAGAGAATTTGGATGCGTTTGCGGCGCGAATTGCGGCATCTAACGGCGACATCATCAATGAAGGTATAGAAGTTGGACGCAAAATCCTCGGCGTGCGCGACCCTGATGGGAATACGTATGAGTTGATTGAAATAAAGTAGCTATTCTTCAAGTTCGCTTACCAACTCCTTCAAAATCTCTTTGACCTGATGCAGTTTCTCCTGCCCGATGATTTCAGCCCAACCCGCTTCGATTTGTGTGGCAGTTCGTCTTGCGCTCTCAAAAAGGTTTCGATGGGCGACGTTCATATCATGCGTATTGCCGATGATAAAGTGACTGAGCATTGGGGCAGCAACGACGATCTGAGCCTGATGCGCCAGTTGGGGGTTGTGCCAGAGATGGGTTAACCCGGCTGCGCTTTTCGCCGCCATACAAAGAAGTTTCCGATTTGCGTCTCACGCTCATAGTTGTAAATCAGCCAGTTATTGAGTTCGGTATACTCCTGTAACAACTGGTTTGAGTCTTCGGTGCGCCCCGTGACCCAGGGCATGTTGTCGGCTTGCAGCACCAGCACGTAAGGCGGCAGCGCTGCCCATAACTGATCGACGTTTTCCTGCTGCCATTCGCGCGGATACCAGCTTGTCACCAGCGGGAACTGCGAGATGAAGCGCGTCGCAGGACGTAGTTGGGCGAGATAGTAAATCTCTGGTCGAAATCCCCAGATGTACAGCGAGTCGCCGGGTGTCGTGTGGGCGCGCAGATACTCTACGACTTCGAGCGATTCGCTGGCAACGAACTCACCGCCGCGAAAACGCGCGTAGTAATCCGCTTGTGTTTCATTGCCCGTCAGATAGGGCAGTGCAGGCAGCCATACATTTTGGATGAGCATCAGCACCAACGCAAAAATGGCAAATGCATTGACCCACCGAGGCACTGATTTACTGTCAACTGATAACTGATAACTGATGACTCTCGCCAGACGATCAAACGCATCGGCGGCAATCAGAATCAGCGGCGGCAAAATCGGCAGCCATTGGTAGCTGATTCCTTTGGCTTGAATGAGCATGTTGATGAGCATGGCGATGCCCCACAGCCAGATGGTGAGCCAGCCACTGACCTCACCCCCCTGCCCCCTCTCCCGCCGCTCCGCTAGAGAGAGGGGGAGAGAGGCGCGAATATTTTGCTTCTGGCTTCTAATTTTCCAAAAATACAAGGGAAGCCATAAGATGACTAGTGGCAGCAGAACGCCCCAACGGTTGAGGCGTTCCTGTACGCCCTCGATCCACACTGGGGTTTGATACCACTGCACGCCATCGTAACCCATGCCTGTGTACGGGGCGACGAGTTGGGCGCTCAGGATCATGTCGTCTAATACCCCCAACGACGCCATGTAAGCGATGCCGCCAACCCCGATGAGCAGTCCACCGATGGCGAAGGCAGCCGCTTCTTTCAACAACTGCGTGCGCCAGCCAGGCGTGCGCCGTGTGTAGTGATTGAAGACGTGTCCGATGATTAAAGCGAGGACGAACAGCGCAAAGGTGTATTTGAACCACAGAGTCAGCGCCGCAAACACGCCAGAGAAGAATGCCCATAACGGGGAATAGGGTAGGGGCAAGGCACGCTTTGCACCTACATTGGATGCCTTAAACGCGCACGCGACAGCCAGCAGCATTGGCAGCAGCGCTAAACCATCATTTTGCGTCAGCGACCAAAAGGATTCGCTGAAGTAGAACGCGGCGAAGCCAAACACGCTTAATAGGGCGACACGGCGATTCGAGAGGCGGCGTGCAATCCAATACAGCGCAGCACCCATCAATGGGAAGAACAGGATGTCCAGCAGGCGCAGCGCAATGGCGGTTTGTCCGAAAAGGGCGATGGCGACGGCAAACAGGTAGTAGATCGCGGGCGGCTTGAAATCCCAGTAGCCTATAAACGGTGGTTTGCCGTCAAGGATGCCCCACGCGATGGTGCCAAAAACGCCGTGATCGCGCGCCAGTGGATAGGTGAGTATGGGTAAGCCAAGAAACGTCGTGATGGCTAAAAGAAGCATGACGATGAAAAATTCGCGGCGCGCCATGATGACTACCTGCGTAAACCCCGCTTTCTGTCACTACACCTTTGCTTACACGGTTTACAGCGCGTAAACTTCAGTGAATTTGTTTTCGAGATACGTCAGATAGGGTTTGACCTGCAAATCGCTGCCGGAAGTGCGCTGCAAGAGTTCGGTTGCGCTGTAAGCCCGCCCGTGACGATAGATGTTTGATTGCAGCCAGCCTAACAGCGACGCATAATCTCCACGCGCTAAGGCGTCATCCAAGCCGGAAACGTCACGATGCGCTGCATCCAGGAACTGTGCCGACATGACGTTGCCTACTGTATAGCCGGGGAAGGAACCGAAACCGCCACCTGACCAGTGCACATCTTGCAGCACGCCGCGCCGATCATCCGGTGGGGTAATGCCCAGATATTCCTGCATCTTCGCATTCCAGATTTCCGGCAAATCCTGCACCTGAATGCTGCCATCCAGCAAGCCCATCTCAATTTCTACGCGCAGCATAATGTGCAGGTTATAGGTTACTTCATCGGCTTCGACGCGGATCAGGCTGGGGCGCACGCGGTTGACTGAACGGAAGAACAAATCAGCGTCAGCATCGGCAAGCTGCTCAGGAAAATATTCGCGCAGGCGATCAAAGTGTACATTCCAGAAGGCGCGGCTGCGTCCGATCTGGTTTTCCCATAAGCGCGACTGTGACTCGTGCGCGCCGTAGCTCGTCCCACCGACAGGATATTGACCGAGAAAATCAGTGGTCAACGCCGTGCGCGTCAGCGAAGGATCAACGCCCTGTTCATAGAGCGCGTGCCCGGTTTCATGCAGCGTGCCAAACAACGCCATCGGCAGAAAGTTTTTGTGATAACGGGTCGTGATACGCACATCATTGCACGTAAATGAGATTTCAAACGGGTGGGGCGCGATGTCCAGTCGCCCACGATTGAGGTCATAACCGAAGCGCTGCGCGATTTCTAAGCCGAACGCTTTCTGTTTGTCCTGTTCGTATTCATGCTGCCACAGGTCTTTTTCCAGCGGCTTGTCATTAGCAACGATGCGCTGGAGCAGGGGCAGCAGTCCGGCTTTAAGCTGATCGAACAGAACGCGCAAACTGGCGGCGGTTGCGCTTGGCTCGTACTCGAATACCAGCGCGTCAAAAGGGTGATTGCTGTAACCGATGGCTTGCGCCTGTTCCTTCGCCAAATCCAGCATCTGCTGCAAATAGGGCGCGAAACTGGCGAAGTCGTTGTTCTGCCTGGCTTCCGACCATACATGTTCGGAGATCGGTGCAAGGGCAGCTTTTTTAGCGGTGAGTTCTGCGGGGATGCGGCGCACGATCTCATAATATTCGCGAGTCTGGCGCACGGCACGCACGCGATACGAATCGGGGTCTTCGTTGGCGATCTCGGCTTCTACCGCGTCAAGGATGCGCGCGGTCTTGTCGCCAGCGAAGTGTTCGTTCGCCAATCGTGAGAGCGTCGCCAATTGATAGCCGCGTGTCTGCGCGCCACCGGGGGGCATCTGCGTGCGCGCATCCCATTTCAGTATCGAGATTGAGTTCAAAATATCGCTTAAGGTGGCGATGTGTGCTTCAAATTGTTGGTAAGCGGTCATTGGTTTGTCCTGAAAGGTAGTTATTGATTGTTGGGTATGGTGAGAGCTTATGCCCGCGGTTTGTGCTTGAACAAGGGGTTTAAACCCCTTGTTCGTAAGCCCAACTGCGTAAGTCCTATGGCTTAAGAGATTGTGGTCGCACCAACGTGTCCTGCAATCAGATAGAGTTGAACTTGAATTTACTCAGATTAGCCTCATTGAGGTAGAACCAATTACCATACCAATTCCCTTGCGTTGCTCAATCTCTGCCCCAGCTACCGGTCAGCAGCGCGTGCGTTTCCTCGACGGCAGCCATCCAGATCGCCTGCATTTCTTCATCACGGCGCTGATACAACCCTGCGAAATTGCCATCGCCTAAATAGTCACGTACCTGCTTGGGCGTGAGCATTCGCATCTTATCGGCGTCTATTGGGGGCTTCTGTTCGCTGGGCATGGCGACGTTTGCCAACCGCGTCCAGGGAAAGTTTTCCATCCATGAGGCGTGCGAAGCAACCGGGTCAATCTCCTGCACCTTTGCCCACGTGCGCGGCGCATTCCACCAGTTATGGAATTGCACGACCACCATTGGATTTTCCGCCATCCATTCGATGCACAGGGTTTGCGCGGGACTGTTGCCGCCGTGTCCGTTGACCAGCAGAATGCGCTTGAAGCCATACTCCGATATGGAGTCGAGCATGTCACGAATGACGCGCAAATAGGTGTCCAATTGCAGGCTCACCGTACCGGGATAAGCGCGAAAATAAGGCGTGACGCCGTAGTTCAGCGGCGGAAACACGGGAATACCTAACGGATGCGCGGCTTCCAAAGCGACTCGTTCCGCGAGAATGGCATCGACGCACAGGCTGAGGTAGGCGTGCTGCTCGGTGCTGCCCAACGGAATTACACAGCGATCATCACGCTTGAGGTATTCTTCTACTTGCATCCAATTCATGTCGGCAATTCGCATATCGTGATCCTTGATGGGTGGCGTAGTAAAATTACCAGTTTTCGCCCACAACAACATGTGCGCCTTTGGTAGCTTCGCAGATGTAAATGTTGGGCATGATGCCGGACTTGCCTTCGTAACAGGCGGTCACGGCATCGACAAACGACTGCACCTGCTCAGCTTTGACGAGCGCAACTGCGCAGCCGCCGAAGCCGCCGCCTGTCATACGCGCGCCTAAGCAAGGACTTTCCTTTTGCGCGCATTCGACAATAGCATTGAGTGCAGCGTTAGTGACTTCAAAATCATCGCGCAAGCTGTTGTGGCTGGCATTCATCAATTGACCAAGTATAATCGCGTAATTCGCACGCATCGCGGCGGCGGCTTGTAAAGTGCGCTCATTTTCGGTGATAACATGGCGGGCGCGCTTACGAGTGAGTTCATCTAATTCGTGCGCGCGTACTTTAAACTGAGGTACGCTGACATCACGCAGCGCTGGCACGCCGAAGAACCTGGCAGCGGCTTCGCACTGGGCGCGGCGTTCATTATATGCCGAACCCACCAGCCCACGCCGTGACATCGTATCCATGACGACGACGGAAGTCCCTGTTGGCAGCGGTACGGATTCCATCGCTAAAGAACGGCAGTCGATCAACAAAGCGTAATTCGCCTCGCCTGCCGCCGAAATCATCTGATCCATAATGCCGGTATTCGCGCCCACCCAACTATTTTCGGCTTTCTGACCCAGTTTTGCCATCACCGGAGGTTCCCAGGTAAAACCGGATGTGACTGCGAAAGCCCGCGCCGTCGCCATTTCCAGCGCCGCCGACGATGACAACCCCGCGCCAATCGGCACATCCCCGGCGATCACCCCTTCCCAACCGGTTAATTGATAGCCACTTTCAAGCAGCGCCCAGGCCACGCCTTTAATATATTCGATCCATTCATCGCCCGCTTTTGCCAAGTGATCCAGCGTAAATTCGGCGCGCTGGTCAAAATCCACCGAATGGGCAATTACGTGCTGGTCGGTTCGAGGTCGCAGCGCGATCCAGGCTGCCCGGTCAATCGCCATCGGCAGCACTAAACCATCGTTGTAGTCCGTATTTTCTCCGCACAGATTCACCCG
>CALMZT010000478.1 GCA_937870805.1 uncultured Chloroflexota bacterium | reverse complement strand
CAAACACGTAGACCTGATGTCACAATTTACGATACTGCCCCGGCAACAGTACACCCTCCTACTAGTTCATCAGCTACAAGTGTTCCTTCTGTCACCTTCGCCGCCATTGACACCATTGATGTGACAGAACAATATTTGGGCGCAGCTTCAATTCGCGCTATCGAAAAGGATCAAATTGGCAGACGGGTAGCGTGGTTTGAGATTCTCTCGCCAACCAACAAACCCTACCGTTCTGGCTACTTCCAATACCGTGAGAAGCACAAGGAAGCCCTGACTAGCAATATTGTGGTCGTAGAAATCGACTATCTGCACGAATCGCCACCTGTGATTAATCAATTGGCAAGCTATCCACAGGAAAAAGGATTTCCGTATTAAATCGCCGTCACTGATCCACGCCCAACGCCCAAAGACGGATTAACCTCTGTATATGGTGCTGTAGTAGATCAACCACTCCCGATTATATCTACTCCTTTGAGCGAAAATGATACCATTACGTTAGACTACGGGGTCATATACAATGATGGCTTTGACAGCGCTAATTTCTACAGCTACATTGTAGATTACTCACAAGAGCCGCCGCGCATGAATACCTACCGCGTCGACGACCAAGCGTGTATCCGTGAACGCATGGCGGCGGTCATCGACACACAGAAGCAAGCTGAATAACTCACCACAGCGGCGGCAGAGTTTCGATTGCCTTCCAACCTTCGCTCTTCTGCACGGTTTTCGTCTGCAAGTCGGTAAAATATTGATCGAGTACAGCGCGCTCCTGTGCAAGCGGTGGGGTACAGTAACAGTTTTCTTCCCACGTCGCGTAACCGTCGGGATCTATGCGCGCATTTTGCAGACATGCTTGCAACTCGTCCCCAAACGGACGCATCGCGCGAATATCGCTGCTATCTAGAAATACCTTAAGGTCATTTAATCGTGTGGGCTTCGCTTTTACGAGATAATGTGCCATTGGACACCTCTTGAAAAATTTAGCTTAATCCTCATCAAATTTTACCAAGTTGTTGGAAAGTCTATCAAAAGTGGCAGCAATAACTTCACGGCGTCCCTCTTTAAAACCCGGCTTGGGTCGGTACTCATCAATTGTGCGATCAAAAGTATCCAAATAATCTTTTTTCCATTTCGTCGCTTCCTCAAGTTTGAGGTCTAGAACTGTTTCATAATGCTCACAAAGCGTACAAAGAATGTCAATGTTTGCCATGATTTGTCGTTCGCCAAGATCATCGTAAAGTGACTCTTGAGAGTCAAAAGTAAAACACACTCTAATTTGGCTGACGATGTGCTGAAACAAATGACCCAATGTGTTATATGCTTGATCGCTGTCAAAGTTGCCTTCGCCCCAAATTCCCATAAATCCCTCTCGCAATCATGCTTTTACAGCAGCAAGGATTTTGACTTGGGGCAACCTATTGGAGTCGCCCCATCTTGCGCATATAACACATTTTACGCTAGATTTTATCAATCATTCCTCAAACGCCACCGTTTTCATCGTCGCCATCACCTCATCATACAGCGCTTGGATGTCTGCGCGAACACGCTCAACAATGGCATCCAGCGCCACCATCTCGATCACTTTACTCGTGCGCTTCTTCAATTCGACGCTGCTTTTTTCCAGCGAACGCGCGCTGATCGTAATGCGCAGCGGCGTGCCGATCAAATCTGCATCGTTGAACTTCACGTCGTGGCGTTCGTCGCGGTCATCGTAGAGCGTTTCGATCCTGGCTTTCCAGAGCGCACCGTACAGCCGCGAGGCTTCAGCGTCCAGATAATCTTCAGCCAGCGGTTGCCCAGCGCACGGTAAGCACGTGGTACCGAGTGACCGTTGTCAAGCTGTTGCTGGAAGTAAGCCCGCGCCCAACTGGAATGCCGCAGACTCTGACGTGCCAGATCATCGACCGCACCGCGAAGGGTGTGCGAGCAGTCCGTTCGAAACTCCACCGACTTACTCTTGCCGCTGCGCCGAGTGACGGGAACGGTACCGGCGATTGCCTGCAACGATCTTCGCCACCAGTCGGGCAGACTATGGCATTGATCTGTTGGGGCGTTCTCGACCGGATAGTAGCTGGCAGGCTCAAACAGAGGGCGCGTTTGACATCTCCCATTTTCATATCGACTTTGAAAATCGTACTGTGACCTGTCCACAAGGGCACACGACCACACAATGGAAAGAACGACTGGGAAGTCGGGGCAAACCCGCGATCCAAACCCAGTTCCCCATGAAATTCTGTCAACCCTGTCCCGTTCGAGAGCATTGTACCACCGGCAAGCGTGGGCGGCAGATCGGTTTTATTCCCGAACCAGAGTTCAGCGCCCTGCAAGCGGCTCGTGCGCGCGCGCAAACCGGGGAATTCAAAGCGGCATACAAGCAGCGAGCGGGGATTGAAGGGACGATCTCTCAAGCGGTTGGCGTGCTGGGGATGCGGCGTACTCGCTACCGGGGATTGGACAAAGTGCATCTCCAGCACTTAATGACTGCTGCTGCCATGAACTTGATGCGGGTAGTGGACTGGCTCAATGGCAAAGAGCGGGCGACTACACAGATCTCTGCCTTCGCCCGCCTCGCTGCCGCTTAGTTTGATTCGCCAACAGCATCTGAGACACCTGAGCCAGTCACCTCAAAGGGCGATGCTATACTGACTTATTCTCCTTTGAAGCTACTGTCAGCAGTCGCAGCGGTAGAACCACCCAGACCGGCTTCGCGCGCTCGAATGGCAGCCTGTGTTCGATCAGCAACCTGCAACTTGCTGAATATATTGGAAACGTGATTGCGTACCGTTTTCATACTGATGACCAGCTTTTCGGCGATTTCAGCATTCGTCTGCCCATCAGCAATGTAGGACAAAATTTCTCGCTCGCGCTCGGTTAATTCCGGGAAAATTTCTGTCCGGGATGCTGGCTCTAAACTGGCAAAGAACTGCATCAACCGTGCTGCAATTTCTGGGCTGAATAACGATTCGCCATTCGCTACCGCCCGCACTGCCCGCAGCAGCACGCCCTGATCAGCGCCCTTCAAAACATAACCCCGCGCCCCGACGCGCATCGCCGCAAAAACAGTGTCATCATCCTGAAACATGGTTAGGACGACAATACCGATATGTGGGCTGGTTCGCAGAATCTGGCGCGTCGCCTCGATGCCGTTGAGGTCAGGCATCTGAATGTCCATCAGAATCACATCGGGCTGGTGTTCGATAGCTAGTTTCAGAACTTCCTTGCCGCTGGCAGCCTCGCCCACCACCTCAATATCCGAGATGGAAGCCAACAGCGCCCGCAGCCCGTTTCGAAACAGGGTGTGGTCATCGGCAATTAAGACACGGATGGCTTCCATTCGGATTGTCCATTCACTGCGGTATACTCTGATGATAAGGGTAGTTGCGCCGTTACGCTTGTGCCCCCCTGCGGCAGCGCTTCAGCAACACAAATCCCGCCTAATTCCTCAGCGCGCTCACGCATCGAAGTCAGCCCCACACCTGCCCGCACCGAGTTCGGCAAACCCTGCCCATCATCTGTGACCTCCAGGCATAAATCATCGGGAAGTGAAAGTCGGACACAGCAGTGTCGCGCTCCCGCGTGACGGCTCACGTTGGTCATCGCTTCGAGCGCAATACGGTAGGCAGCCACTTCAACAGCGGCGGGCAGTGGCGGCGGGTTTTCAGGCGCTTCCAGCGTGATTTGCAACCCTTGCATCTGATTGTGAGAAACGATATGCGCTTTCAATGCGCCGACCAATCCCAGTTCATCAAGAGCTGGCGGACGCAGATCGTAGGCAATACGTCGGATGTCCGCTAATGCCTCCTGCATTTGTGCCTTTAGCTCCATTGACATCTTCTTGACCGCACTCGCATCCCGCTCCGCGAGATTGTGCATGGCATCCAGCTTAAACGACATCGAGGCGAGTACAGGTCCAAGACCATCGTGCAGGTCACGACGCAGGCGGCGGCGCTCTTCTTCGCGGGTCGTTACCAGCCGCTCACGGGAACGCTGCAAATCCTGTGTCAGACGCACGTTGTAGGCGGCGACCCCTGTTTGCCGGGCGATAGTTTCCAACAACCGTCTGTCCGTCTGTGAGAACGGTTCACCCGGCGCGCGCGGCGCAAGAATGAGCTGACCGATGGTCTCCAACTGGTATACGAGGGGCAGGATTTCCAACTCACTATCGGGTCGCGGCTCAAGGGTCGAGGAACGCATATACTCAGCAGCGACGATGAACTGTCCCCCTTCCCTCAGCGCAATTGCCACATAGGGTAGCTTGAGGGCTTCAGCGACAGTCTCCACGATTGTTGGAAGTACAGATTGCGATGCAGCAACAACTTCAAGCCGTACTGACAGCCGACCTAGTACCGCGTAAGGGTCGTCACGGTCACCGTACATCAATCGGTTCACGCTGCGCTGCAAGCGCTCTCTTAGCGGTTGAAACAAGACAGCGATAATACCCGTTCCCAGCAGTGAGATCGGAAAACTGCTATCAGTTTGAAGCAGTGTTCCTAGCACGCCAACGATGACGACATAGATACCGATCACGAGAGCCGTTAGTGAACCGTAGACCAGCGTGCGGTTAACGAGGATATGGATGTTCCACAGACCGTAACGCAGGATAGCGACTCCGGTGGCGATGACGATATTAACAATGGTAATGTCGGTGATGACAATGCTTAGTTCCCGGGTTACAGGATTATCTCTCCAGATCCACCAGGGAATACCACCTACAATATTGCCTACAATCACGGCGACTCCCGCGACAGCCAGCCACTTCAACTGCGCCCGTTCGGTGCCGACGGCATTGCGAAAGCGAACAACTATCGAGGCGATTGAACCGAAAATCCCCACCAGAAGCAATGGGGCAGATAGGGTCAACAGAGTGTTGATGATTGCTTCACCACCGGGGATTCCATAAGGATTGCTTCCATCCAGTCCCATATTTTTTAGCGGCCCCGGATGAAAAGCCATGCCGCCGGTGACACCTAACATGCCGAATCCTGCCGCCCAAGCGATGGGATACCAGCGCGTGGACAAAAGTTTTCCATCAGGGAAAAGGAGTAAAGGAAACGTGATGGGAAGAAGCACGTTAGGGATCCAGATCCAGAATGTAAGCCAGCGTGCGAATCCAACGCCCGGCAACGAGTCGTTCATGAGGACAAGTTCGCTGTACAAAGCGTAGCCCGCTGACAACATATTCAACGCGCTGAAAAACCCGGTGGCGCAGAACATCCAGCCGATGGGATTTCGTGGGTGACGCGATGCGACCAGCGCTCCAACCACGCCATAGGTGAGGGTCATCAGAGGTGTGAAGTACTGATGGCTAAAGGTTACACCCCGTCCACTGACAATTAACGCGAGGACACTGATGCCCAGCCCAATCAGCACCACAATGAATGACAACACAGCAATTGACCAGGACAGGCGGCGGGCAGTTTGCTCACTCATGATAACTTTCAATCTAAACATCTCGTATTCACGCTTACGCTTTATGGTATCATGAACCGTTGGTTGATGGCATGAGGGGGTTACGAACGCCTCTCTTCTCCAGGGCATTTTTGATGTGCGCCATATTCTGCTTCTCGGCGCGCTTCAATTGTCGAAGAATTATCGGAAAGAATAACTGCATCAATCCACGAGGGCGAACATCGAAACGCGATGCTAACAGGGTTGCGTTTCCCTGCGGTGTGAGCGTAATGTCAAAAACAACAGTGAGTGGCCCGCCGTTCGAGTAAGCCCAGCAGTAGGGGCGCTCGAACCCTATGCATTCAACCTCGATCAGTTTGCTTTGCTTCCATTTAGCAAGAAACTTGGTCCCAACACCGATTGGTTCATCGCTTGTCTTCGCCATTGACTGCACATCGGGGTTCCATTCCAGTTCGTTGCGTAGGTCAACCAGATAATCGAATACCTCTTCAGACGAAC
>CALMZT010000477.1 GCA_937870805.1 uncultured Chloroflexota bacterium | reverse complement strand
GTTCAACTTCCAATCCAAAAACCATCATGCAAAACACATTGCCGATGCGAAATTCCTCTGGAAATGGAATTTCGACCAGCGGCTCAAGTTCGCCCTTATTGAATAACACCAGCGTACAGCTAGTTGCATAGCGTGAAAAAATCGAAAAATTTACACCGCTGGCGACAAGCGTCACGCCGAAGGGGAATGGTTTTCCAGCGCGCACCTTGAAGCCTTTGTACTGGTGCGTTGGATAAACGTCTATTCTGTCCATAAATCAGGGATTAAGAAACTTTCAGAGCGTCAGCGGCGAGTGCCACATCATCATAAATTTTAAAAAAGTTCAAAAAACCTGTGATATTCATTGTATCTTTGATTTCATCAGATAACCCCGCCAGCGCAATGCGTCCACTGCCGCTGGAAATCTGGCGATAGAGCAGCAGCAAAATCCGCAAGCCCGCGCTGGACATGTACAACGTCCCACTCATATCCAGCACAATACGGCGGTTCTCTTGTGCCAATGGCAGGATTTGGTTTTGCACCGCAGGCGCAGTGGTCGAGTCCAGTTCCCCCGTCATCTCGACTACGGTCACCTGATCTATATTTCTAATGTTGATACGCATGTTGCTTCCTTGAGCAAAGAGAAGGTTCAGGCTGTAGTAGATTGTCGTCATTGATTTGCCCTATGATAGCGCACTAATGCGCTTTAGTATCCTTTCTTGTAATATTGACGTATTTTCTGTTATTTAGCAATGCCTTTACATAAATTATTCATAGGATTTCACATTATCTTCATAGCGCTCCTAAGGTAAATAATAAGGGCGCGGTAGCCAGCGTAAGCCGCGCCCTGAAATCTGTAACCCCTCAGCGATTAATCGTCTTCCCTTTCAACTCGCAGCGTAAATTCACCCTCATCGGCGTCGTTATAGGTGCCGACTTCCACAATCAACGTCAGATCTTCAGGAATCTCTAGACCTTCAATCGCCGAATTCAAAGTATCTCCCGACTCCGCATCATCATTCTCGGCAATCAGATTTCCATCCTCATCGTAGATACGCAGGTAAGTGTCGAAGTTGCCGCTCTCATCTTCGAGGAAAATGCTGATGAGCTGCCCTTCCTTCACAGGCAGTTGATATTGGATGCGCTCACCCACTGCAACCGCGCCCGTGACTTCAGCGCCCACGCGGATTTCACCGCCGTCACTGACGGTAAAGTCTCCTGTTACCGTCGTAGTGCCTAACGCCTCAACCGCCGCATTTAATACCGCATCGTCCTCAGTCAGCAGCGTTTCTGCCGTCACAGGAACTAGTACAGTGGGTGCCACACCTAACCCTTCGATGTGAATATCACCATCCGCATTCACCGCGCGCCCAATGGTCATCTGCACAGTTTCACCTTCGGGCATGAAGAATTGCTCAACGCTGCCGCCTAATCCTTGCGTCGGATACTGTCCTACGATCTCAGCACGGTTTTGCAGTGTCATATCATAGCTGAAGAACTCACACGCGCTGGCACACGCCGGACCCACGATCACGGCGACGGGACCCAAATAGCGCATGTTTTCTGGCGGCAGGATGAAAAATTCCTCTTGATTTGGATCAAATTCAAACTCGCCAGTTTCCGGGTCATAATAGCTGGTATTCCCCAGATCAAGTTCATCGTCAAAGAAATATGCCGCCATCTGATCGGCTAAAAATCCGCTGCCGCCCCCGTTCTGCCGCATATCGATGATGATACCGGGCAGTTCATTCACGATAACCGTTTGCAGCATTCGCTCCCATAATTGGATAGTGAGCAGTTCATTGTCAAAGAAGCTGAAAATCTTGACATACATATACCCACTGTCGAGGATACGATACTCAACGGGCAGTTCCGTACCCGTGCGCCCCCGACTAAACGACGAGAACGCGAAGCTATCACGTTCGGCAATGACGGTGAGGGTCTCTGTGGTCGGTTCGTCATCGCCGGGGTTTTGGAAGGT
>CALMZT010000476.1 GCA_937870805.1 uncultured Chloroflexota bacterium | reverse complement strand
CCTCCCTCACAAAACTGGATTATCCACGTGAACTGCTGTGCATTGTCGTTTCTGATGACGGTCATCGTCGCGAAATCGAAATGATGGCAAAGCGCTTTGGAGTCTATTACAACCAGGGACCACAGAAAGATGCCAAAGCAGGCAATTTGAACTCCGCATTGATGTTTCTTGAGCAGGTGTTTCCACAGGCGACGTTGATTCTCACGCAGGACGCAGACGAGGTTGTGGATCCATCTCTCTTGCAACAGACCGTCGGCTACTTTAGCAATCCACAAATTGCCTTTGTCCAAACGCCAAAAGAAGTCGTTGCACCCAAAGGCGATCCTTTTGGCACGCGAGATCGCATCTTCTACGATAACTTGCAGGTGGGACGCAATGGTTATGGCGCGGCGTTTGCCTGCGGCAGTGGTGTTGTGTGGCGTATCGCAGCGGTGAAATCGATTGGCGGCTTCTCCACCTGGAATGTTGTAGAAGATTTAACCACCTCCTACTTATTGCACAGTGCAGGCTGGCATTCTGAATATCATAACCAGCGCCTCACCGTCGGGCTTGCACCTGAAGATATTCCGGGTTTGCTCAAGCAACGCGGCACGTGGGCAGTGGATACGTGGCGTCTATTCCTGTTCGATAACCCCTTGTTTAAACACGGTCTGACGCTACCTCAGCGCTTGCAGTATTTTGAACTCGGCATGTTTTACGTCATGTCTTCTTTCTTGGTCCCTGTACTGATGCTGATTCCGCTGATCTCGTTGACAACGGGAGAATTCCTACCCGTTCGAGGCTCAGCGTTGTTTCCTTGGCTGCTCATCTGCTTTCTGTACTACGTCATTTTGGCGCGTGGCAGAGGGCTTTACATGTTGCGCATGTGGCAGTATTGGATTGGACTTTGGCCCGCGTTCCACAAAGCCTTCTGGATTGCTTTGGGTTCACGCCACAAAAAGCCGAAATATATCGTGACACGTAAGACACGTGATGCGGGCTTTTACGGTCAACTGCTCTGGCAGCAGTTTTTGTTCATGCTGGTGAGTACCATTGTTATTCTACGTGCATTATTCTGGATGCCCGATGTACCTCTTGGAACACGATTAGCGAATATCGCGGTGATGCTGTTTTTCATGTTCATGACAAGTGCCATTCTTAAAGCAGCCTTCTACAGTACACATGTGCTTAGAAAACCTGCTGCAAAGCCACTGACAACGCCTTATGAGAGCCATCGAGGATAAATGCTTAAACGCTGCTTACTTTGTCTACTACTGCTCGTGCTTTCAATTGGTAGTGTCAGCGATGCCCAAACTACACCAGAAACGATTAGCTTGTGGCACATCGCAACCCCTGATGACCCATTTTACCCTGTACTACAATCTGCGATTGAACGCTTTAACAGTTCGCATACCGATGTGCAGTTTGCGGCACAGCCAATGCAAAACGACACCTTCAAGGAGCAGTTGGACAGCGTTATAGGCACAGAACAGCAGCCCGATGTCTTTCAGACATGGGGTGGTGGGGTGCTTCAATCCTACGCAGAAGCAGGTGTCGTGCGTCCAATTCCAGAACTTCAGGGGGAAGTCGAAGCACAATTTCTTCCTCAGTCGCTTGCCTTCTCGACTTTCGGAGAGCAGCACTATGCTGTTCCAGCGAATATGGCGGGTGTATTCCTCTGGTACAACCATGAGTTATTTGCACGTTATAACCTTGAACTGCCGACCACATGGGATCGCCTCATGATGGCATGTCAAACATTTCGTGCAAACGGCATCACACCGATTGCGCTCGGCAATCGAGACGGTTGGTCTGGAGGTTTCTGGCTCACTTATCTTATCCTGCGTCTGGGCGGTCATCCTGTTGTTATCAATACGAATCAGCAGGAAAATGTCTTCAATAATCCCGTTTTTATCGAAGCAGGCGAACGGCTTCAACAGGCAGTAGAGGCGGGTTGTTTTGAGCCTGATTATCAAACAAATGATTTAGGCGCTGCCCAACGTCTTCTGGCAACAGGTTCGGCAGCAATGCAGTTACAGGGGGACTGGAATCTCGGTGGGCTGCGAAATGTAGATCGAGGCTTTGTAGATGCCAATATTGCCGTGATGCCCTTTCCGATCATCGACGAAGCCACTCAGGCGAATGCTTCGTTACTACTAGGAGGCACGGGTCACGCCTTTGCGATCTCCAGCACTGCGCCTGAAGCAGCAGCAAATGCACTCTTAGAACTGCTCACCTCTGAAGAATTTAGTCGCGCAGCCACAGAAGCAGGGTATATTCCGGCAATGATCGGTTATGAAGAAAACATTTCTGATCCCGTTGTTCAGCAAATGGCGCGGGCTGTTTACGATGCGACGACAACCCAACTTTACTACGACCAACTGCTTCCCAATGATCAGGCAGAACTTTTTCTCTCGACAACACAACAGCTTCTCGACCGTTCGCTAACGCCGCAGCAAGCAGCGGAACAAATGGCACTGACAATGCCGCCGCTTTTGCTGTCCGATAACGAGGTGTCCTTGCGAAGTCTAGCCGATGAACAAGGATTCAACATCGGGAGTGCTGTATCAGTAGATGCGCTGAGAAACGATACCACTTACGCATCAGTTCTGAGTCGTGAGTTTAATACGCTTACTCCAGAGATGTCTTTGAAAATGGATGCGCTGCGCCCTGATGCCAACACTTTCAATTTCACTGACGCCGATTTCATCATGGAGTTTGCAGACAACCATAATATGCGGGTGCGCGGGCACACGCTTGTGTGGTATCGCCAGTTACCAGGCTGGCTTGAATACGGGAGCTTTACACGCGACGAAATGCTCACGATTTTGCGTGAACATATCATGACTGTAGTTGGGCGCTATCGAGGACGGATTGCTGCTTGGGATGTAGTCAACGAGGCGATTGATGAGGATGGCTCACTTCGTGACAGTATCTGGTTACGAACCATCGGACCTGAATACATTGACTACGCCTTTCAATGGGCGCGCGAAGCAGACCCCGATGCTCTGCTATTTTACAATGATTATGACACTGAGGGTTTAGGACCGAAATCTGACGCGGTTTACGCATTGGTAGAAGGACTGGTGCAGCGTGGTATTCCCATTGATGGTGTCGGGTTGCAAATGCATATCGCTATCGATGAGCCGCCAGCCATCAGTGATATTCAACAGAATATGGATAGGCTTGCAGCGTTAGGCTTGCAAGTTCAGATTACGGAAATGGATGTGCAAATTCAGGGCAGTAGTGCCAGCGAACAAGAACGTTTAAGTGCGCAGGCACAGTTATATGCAGACGTGGCAGACTTATGTGTCAATCATCCAGCCTGCGACACCTTAGTCACTTGGGGTTTCACAGACCGCTACACGTGGATTCCCGAATTTACCGGAAATCCAGATATGCCACTGCTGTTTGATGCAGACTATGAACCTAAGCCAGCATATTACGCCTTAATCCAAGTCTTTGCGAACTGAAGGGCGTTGAGACTGAGTACAAAGTAAGCCGAAATGCTTAAAGTTGAAAACCTGTCTGGCGAAGTGATCGGACCATACCAACTGCGCGAACGGCTCGGCACGGGCGCAATGAGTTCGGTATATCTCGCTTACCACCCGCAGCTTAATCAGTATGTCGCCATCAAAATCCTCAAGGACACAGGGGGTCAGGATCAACAGATTTCGTTGCAGCGCTTTCTGTTAGAAGCGAAAACGATAGCCACGCTGAAGCATCCTAACATCGTCCCTTTCTACGACTTTGGAGTCGATAAGGGTGTCAGCTATCTGGTGATGCGTTGGCTTCCCGGCGGCACTCTTGATGATCGTTTGAATGCTCGCTTGCAAAATGGCGGACCTTTGCCTTCGCTTGGCGAAATCAGCTTACTGTTGCAGCAGCTTGCTAGAGCGCTTGATTACGCACACCAGCATGGAGTGATTCATCGTGACGTAAAAGCAAGTAACATCCTTTTTGACGACGAAGGATGGGCATATCTCGCTGATTTTGGTGTAGTGAAGTTAATGCATACCGATCTGTCATTGACCCAGCCTGAGATTGTGCTCGGCACGCCGGATTACATGCCCCCAGAACAGTGGCGCGGCGACCCGCTTTCACAGGAAACTGACCAGTATGCGTTGGGAATTTTGATCTATTTGCTGACAACGGGACGACTCCCCTTCAATGCCACTATTGTCGAAGCGCTGTCGCATCAGCATCTTCAGGAAGTACCGCAGCCTGCTCATCAGTTTCGCCCTGAAATACCTGAAAAATTGAGTGATGTGATCGGGCGTGCGATGGCAAAGGATACACGACAACGCTATCTGACCAACAGTGCTTTTGCTGAAACATTTGCAGGTGTTATTCAGGGATTTGAAGGCGAACCTACTCAGTTCTTTACATTTCCGCTGCCCGCTTATGTTCGCGCGGCACAACATCCATCCAGTCTTACCCCAATTTCGACGCCTTCAGCGACAGCCTCCAGGCTAATCTCCTCTAAACCAAGAAAGTCGTTGCTGTCATCGGTGTTGCAAATAGGCATTGGCATCATAGTAATCTCATTGATCGCCGTTGGCTTACTGGTGAATTTTATGGGTTCGCGTCAGGAAGCGAGCCAAACGTCGGAACAGCTAGCTTCTGCCACGTCAATCGTGATTGAAACCTTATCTGCTAATCCTCAACGCACTTCAATCCCTGAAGCCGTAAACTCATTACAACTCTCAACGGTAGTCGCTTTGACACCCCTGCCTAGATTCGAGCTACTCACCGTTACACCCCAGGTCGTCTCCCAGTCGGCATCGAATGCCGGTGAAAACACTATATCACCCCTGATGATTACGTCAGCGAACGCTAGTCAGGTACAAGCGCGCAGCACCATTCCAAGTGGTAGTTCCTCAGTTCGCAGCGTCGCACTTACATCTGATGGACGCTTTTTAAGCGTCGCGAATGCCAGTTATGACATTGAAGTCTGGGACATTGAAAATAATTCAAGGGTTCTGGCTTTGCCGGGAAATACTGATACGGTTCTAAGTCTCGCTTTTAGTCCCGACGGCACACGCCTTGCCTCTGGAAGCACCGATGGAACGGTGCGGGTGTGGGATACCAGCACCGGTCAACAAATCTATGTGCTTCCCGCACACCTGGGCGAAGTACGCCAGGTAGCCTTCAATCATAGCGGAACATTGTTAGCGAGCGCGGGCGCAGATCAGATCGTCCGACTATGGGATGTAGCAACGGGCGCGATGGTCAATCAGCTTCAAGGGCATACGGATCGTGTACTATGTATCGCCTTTACTCCTGATGATGCCCTTTTGGTATCAGGTTCAGCCGACGCGCGTCTCATTGCATGGAATGTAGCGACGGGTACTCCCTTTATGACATTTGTCGGACATCAGGGTGAGGTGCGCAGTATTGCCATTCATCCAGAAGGAAATGTCATCGCCTCTGCCAGTACCGACAACACGCTGCGCTTGTGGAGCGTGCAAACAGGAGCAGGCATCATGACGCTTGCTGAACAACCGCGCGAAATCGAGACCGTCGTCTTCAGTCCCGATGGTTCTGTATTGGCTTCAGGCGGGCGCGATAACCTCGTCTATCTTTGGGATGCTCAGACAGGTGCATTGCTCACTCAACTGGATGGTCACAGCGGATGGGTATTTGATGTGCAATTTTCCGATGATGGGGAATTATTAGCTTCCGCGAGCGGAGATGGTACTGTCCGTCTTTGGAGTATAAGTGCTGGCTCTAACATCACCTCAATGCCAATCCCAGTTTCACAAAGTGACGAGTTTCCTCCCATAGATCGTTCGCGCGCCCCCGATGGCAGCGAACTTCTGAATGGCGGGAGAGGATTAACGGACGGCACAACACAGAATAACGGAGAACTCCAGGTAGAGGGCTATTGTCGTAATCTAGGTTATGGCACAAACCATGACAGCAATAACTGGTATTGTACAAATAATGGTGTCAATGCGCTTCAACTAGAAATTGCTGACTTCGATAGGATATGTCAGCAAACGTATAACAATGCGGAAGCGTTCGCGATTCAGGATGGGAACTCATATGTTCCGAGTTTCAATTGGCACTGTTATGCTCCCGGCTAAAACTTGGGTGCCTACTTCACTTTCACCAGCCATGTTTCATCTCTAGTTGGACTTCATATTGATGGACAGCAATCTTGCTCAGTTTTGATACAGCAAGAATCTTACGCTCATCTTGATATAATTTACCTAGCCCCATTTTGTATTAGAATTTGTCGCTTCTAAGGAGTACACATGAGTGGAAATCGGATTA
>CALMZT010000475.1 GCA_937870805.1 uncultured Chloroflexota bacterium | reverse complement strand
CCGATCATCCACTGCTTTATCAGTACAATTTTCCACCTGTCGCCGTGTTCTTTCGTGGCAAGCCGCAAAATGTCCACGAACTGATTCTGGACATCGAACAGGCGCATGTCAGCACCTTTGGACATTGGCGTCAGTTTGTCGAATACCTCGAACTTACGCAGCCGTTGGTTGATCTGCTGTCGTCGGGCGGCGGCTTACTCGGACGAATGCCGAAGCCGCTTGCCGAACGCATGGCAAAAGTCTTTGAGCATCACAAAGTCGAACACAAGCTGATCGACGGCGAAGCAGCAGACTCCGAAGATGAACACGGACGTTCGCGCCTTTACAAACTCCTGCTCATCGACAACTCCTACTTTGTTGCGTTAGACTTCTCCGTTGAAGAACTCGGCAAAGTGTAGAGTCTTCAGTTTTCAGGTGTCAGTTTACAGTTCCATACGTTGAGTACAGCAGGATTTTATGCTGATAGCCAAACAATTGGGTAATGTCTTAATTGCGTTCTTATACGATTAGATAGGGACATCTGTGTAGGGGCAGACCAATGTGTCTGCCCTGTATCAGGCGCACACGTTGGTGCGCCCCTACATGGGAATTTCCGTCTTGAATCGTTAAACTGCATCTGGGTTTCCAAAATTACCTGGCTGGACGTTTTGAATATTCAGTGGCACTGCTGCATAAACTGACAACCAATAACTGACGGCTCTCCCAAACTATTTCATTTCAGGAGCATCTTCTTATGCAGCTACAAGGTTCAACCGCGCTCGTCACAGGCGGCGCATCAGGTTTAGGCGAGGCGTGCGTGCGTCGTTTTGTCGCACATGGCGCAAACGTCATCATCGTGGATCGTGACGACGAAAAAGGCAGCGCACTGGCATCAGAACTCGGCGGCGCGACAGGTTTTGCCAAAGCCGATGTCACCAGCGAAGCCGACATTCAAAACGCCATCAACACCGCATTGAGCGTGTTCGGCAGCCTCAACATCGTCGTCAACTGCGCGGGCATTGGCATGGCGATGCGTACCACAAGCAAAAACGGTCCTCATCCGTTGGAAGTGTTTGAAACCGTCATCAAGGTCAACCTCATCGGCACATTCAATGTCATCCGTTTGGCAGCGACGGCGATGGCAAATAACGCGCCAAATTCCGGTGACGAACGAGGCGTCATTATCAACACAGCATCAGTAGCAGCGTTTGATGGGCAAATTGGGCAGGCGGCGTATTCGGCGTCGAAGGGCGGCATTGTTGGCATGACGCTCCCCATCGCCCGCGACCTTTCGCGTGATGGCATCCGTGTGGTGACGATTGCGCCCGGCATCTTCGATACGCCGCTGCTGGCGGCATTGCCCGAACCCGCGCGTATCTCGCTCGGTCAGCAGGTACCGTTTCCCTCGCGTCTCGGACGCCCCGAAGAATACGCGCAGTTGGCTCAGGCGATTGTCGAAAACGAGATGTTGAATGGTGAAACGATAAGACTTGATGGCGCGATTCGCATGTCGCCGAAGTAGGTAGGGATGTGCAATGGATCTGTATTGTTCATTATGCGAACCGCCAGAGGGTGTGTGCTGTGGTAAGAAAGACATTCTAACTTTCAAATTCCTCATCAAGAAAATCTTGAGGGAGCGTGAACGTGCCGAAAGTCGCGGGCAGCCTGCCACGCTCACCCTTATGCAGTATCTTGAAGCGCTGGAATATTTTTCAAAGTCTGTTGATGGCAACCGTGTTTGGGCATGTACCTATTGCGGGTTGTCAACTTCAAAATTAAGTATTGACCATTGGCAGGCAATCTGGACAGGTGGCGGAACAACACAGGATAACTGTGTGCCGTCGTGTCTCGATTGTAATACCGCCAAGGGTTCAATGTCTGGCGATGAATTTTTTGCAATGCTCATCCATCGTTTTGAAGCAGAAGGTGCAGCAGCACGCTATGCTTGGGCGCAGCAATACTTTTCAACAGTAAGGGCGGGCGCATCAGCGTTAACACTGCTTGACTAACGGAGAATCCACATAGAATTTGCTGCATGTAGAGGTAAGGCAGTGCTTTGCCTGAGTCAGACTTGTCTACACAATCGTTAGAAATCCCCAACAATTTCTAACCAAATATCCTGAATCTGTTTTTTCTCGCCCACTGTCCCACTCTTCGCGCGGCGTGCCAGCGAACATTCGCCCACCCGACACAATCTCTTGCGAGGATGATGCCGCATCATGCGCCGTGCGCACGCTCATTTGTCCCCACTTGGGAACTAAAAATGGCAGCAGGTGAGTTGAGGTGCGCGCACCCCTAAAAATTTGCCATTTCCAACCGAATCTAACCCTCAATCAGCAGGGATTCAGGGTCTTCGACCAACTCTTTGACCCGCACGAGGAACTGAACTGCCTCGCGCCCGTCAATAATGCGGTGATCGTAGCTCAACGCCACGTACATCATCGGACGAATCACAATTTCATCCTTCACCACTACCGGGCGCGGCTTAATCGCGTGCAAACCCAAAATACCAACCTGTGGCGGGTTCAAAATCGGCGTGCTCATCATCGAGCCGAAGATACCACCGTTCGTAATCGTGAACGTGCCACCGCGCAGCGATTCGAGCGTGAGTGTGCCTTCCTCAGCCTGCTTGGCATAATCTTTGATCGCCTTTTCAATTTCCGCGAACGATATTTTATCGGCATCCCGCAGCACAGGCACAACCAAGCCTTCTTCCGCGCCGATGGCAATGCCAATGTCGTAGTAATGCTTGAGGACGAACTCGTCGCCTTGAATCTCGGCATTGACGCGCGGGAACTGCTTAAGGGCACCAATCGCAGCTTTGACAAAAAATGAACTCAAACCGAGGCTGACACCGTATTTTTTCTGGAACGCTTCTTTGCGTCGCGCCCGCACATCCTGCACAGCCGACATGTCGATTTCATTGAACGTGGTCAGCATCGCCGCTGTATGTTGTGCTTCAACAAGACGTCGCGCGATGGTCTGCCGACGGCGCGACATTTTCACACGCTCCTCGCGGCGACCTACGCTGCCGTTGGGTACGACCTGCGGCGCGGGCGCTGTAGTTTTAGTGGGAGCTTGTGGCGCGGGGGGCGTTGGCTGAGCAGGCTTATCCACGCCCCGCTGTAAAAACTGCTCAACATCGACCTTCGTGACTTTCCCACTGACGCTCGGCGTGACCTGCGCCAAATCGACCTTGTTTTCTTCAGCGATGCGCTTGGCGACAGGCGTCGCCGTTGGCGCTTCGGCTTTCGCGGGCGCAGACTCTTGTACAGGCGGCGCGGCTTGCGGTTCAGCTTGCGGGGTAGGCTTGGATACACTTTCCGACGCGGGGGCTGCGGCGGGAACGGTTTCCGCGCCAACTTCCTCAATCGTGCCCAGCACATCACCGATTTTGACATCTGAGCCTGCCGGACGCTCGATTTTTGCCAGCACGCCATCTTTTTCCGCGCCGACTTCAAGGTCTACTTTGTCGGTTTCCAGCACGACGACAGCTTCGCCAACGGAAACACGCTCACCTTCGTTCTTCAGCCAGCGTGAAACCGTAGCTTCAACAATTGATTCGCCTAAGGATGGAACAACGATTGAGGTTGCCATAATTTAATCCCTATTATCTTCAGAAGACGGGTTGCTTTGTTGCTCAGATTCGACTTCCTGTATCAAGCGCCTTAGTTCGTCACTACTGATGTCTTCTCGTTCGCTTTTCACGTAAATATCAACGAGGTAAATCAGGTTCATAGTTCGCAGATAATAAATTACCCGGTATCCACCACTTTTCCCACGTTGGGAATCTGTGTTAGCTACACGCACCTTATAAATGGTAGAACCAACACCTTGTATCTGGTCACCCGGTGTTTCACCCTGTTCAAGCTGCTTCACCAACTCTTGTAGGTCATCGTTCGCATGGCGATATTTCTTACGTAAACGTTTAAATACCCGCCGAAAGTGCGCTGTCGGAAGTACCGTTAACGAAGGCTTACTCGTCATCGTCTGTCCACAAACTCTCTAACGGCACAACTTCATCTCTAAACGCCTCACGCAGACCTTGTTTGATCGATTCGCGGATGTCTATATCATCGACTACATCGTCAAAAGGCATGTCATTTCCATGCTGTTCAGCATCAGCGTTGATAAGCGCACGAAGATAATCATCTAGCGATTTGTACCCTCGCTGTTGCGCCAGCAATGCTAAACGTTCACGCTCGTCAGCAGAGACTTCTAGCAATATCACTTTATCCACGATGAATGCCCTCATTAAACTCATGGCTTGCATCAATTATAGCAGGATGATGCAGGTCTCAGTTCTAGGGTTTCTCCTGCGCCACTACAGGCTGATGATAGTAAACACGCGCGATCAGGGCTTCCTGATTGACCATGTGCCACGCGGAAGAACCCTCCGCCGGGCTGGAACGACGTGGACGCCCGATGTAACGCAGTGGTACACGCCCGTCAATCAATTTCGTGAGATGGGGCGCAATAAATTCCCAAGCGCCAGCGTTTTCCGGTTCTTCCTGCGCCCAAACAACTTCTTCAATCTGCGTGTAGCGGTTGAGGATTTCTTGCAGTTCATCCTCACGAACGGGATATAACTGCTCAACGCGCACCAACGCTATTGCGAGATCAGTCTCGCGCTGTGGGCTGCTGATAAGATCGACGTAAATCTTGCCACTGCACAACACCAAACGACGAATGCTCTCAGGGTTCTGCGCGGCGCGGCTGTCATCAATCACCGCTTGCCAATGCCCTTCAGCAAACTCACGCGGCGTCGAAGCGACCAACGGATGACGCAGGAGGCTCTTAGGGGTCATGATGACCAGCGGCAACGGATCACTCTTGAGCAGCGCAGTTTGACGGCGCAGCAAGTGGAAATACTGCGCGGCTGTCGTGGGGTTGGCAACGCGCATGTTGATGTCGGCGGCAAGCTGCAAGAAACGCTCTAAACGCCCCGTAGAATGGTCGGGACCCGCACCTTCGTAGCCATGCGGCAGGAGGAACACCAACGAAGGCGTCAGCCCCCATTTATCGCGCGCGGAAACCACGAACTCGTCAATCATGCTTTGCGCGCCGTTGATGAAGTCGCCGTACTGCGCTTCCCATAGCACCAGGCGTCCTGGCTCCTGAAGGTTGTAACCGACCTCAAAGCCAATCGCGGCTTGCTCGGATAGCGGGCTGTTGTGAATCTCGAAGGCAGCTTTGACCTGTGGGATGTGTTGCAGAGGAATGTACATATTGCCGTTTTCGGCGTCGAAGAAAGCGGCATGGCGCTGATTAAATGTGCCACGCACGACATCCTGACCGGTCATACGGATGGCAACGCCATCTTGCAGAATCGTCGCAAATGCCAATTCTTCCGCCGTTGACCAGTCAATTGTTGGTGCATCAGGGTCTTTAAGTGCCTCGCGGCGTGTTTGCATCGACTTCTGCAACTTGGGATGAAGGTTAAAGCCTTCAGGCAGTGAACGCAGCGCTTCGTTGACAGCTTGCAGGCGCTCGATAGGCACGGCTGTGATCTGGCGTCCGGCAAGTCCCGGCGTCGGCACAGCAAGTTCTGGCTCGTGCAAATCACGATCAGGGTTGAGGCTCTCCATCGTCTTTTGCAGGTTGTCCATATAGCGCTTGACTATCTCATCAGCCTGAGCTTCATCAAGGCGCTTGCGTTCAACCAGCGCGTTTGCCCACACTTTGCGCACTGTAGGATGCTGGCGTACCTTTTGATAAAGCACGGGCTGTGTGAAAGCTGGCTCATCGCCTTCATTGTGTCCATAACGACGATAGCCGATGAGGTCAATCACGAAATCTTTGTGGAAACGAGCACGATAGGCATAAGCCAAGCGCGAGGCTTCGACGCACGCTTGCGGGTCATCGGCGTTGACATGGATGACAGGGGCGCGGAAGCCTTTGGCGAGGTCACTGGCATAGAGGGTGCTGCGCGCATCCAATGGCTCAGTCGTATAGCCCAGTTGATTGTTAGAGATAATGTGTATCGTCCCGCCCGTCCAGTAACCGGGGAGGCGCGAGAGATTGAGCGTTTCAGCGACAATCCCCTGACCGGGGAAGGCGGCGTCACCATGAATAAGAATGGGCAGCGTGATCTCCGGGTCAAAGTTCGGCTCACTCGGCGCATCCACGCGCGTTCCGGCGGCGCGCGCCATGCCCTCGACAACAGGATTCACAAGCTCAAGATGGCTGGGGTTGGGCGCCATCGTTACTACCATATCAAACTGATGACTATCGGTAACGGTGCGATGAGCGCCCGCATGATATTTCACGTCACCCATCCAGCCAAGATCGTAGCGCAGCTTGCGTGGGTTCACCGGGTCTTTGAACTCGGCAAGGAACTGGAGATAAGGCTTGTTGAGCGTGTGCGCCAACACATTCAAACGTCCACGATGCGCCATGCCGATGAGCGTATTGGCGATCTCTGCTTCTGCCGCAAGATAGATCATTTCGTCCATCATTGGCACCATGATGTCCAAGCCTTCGATGGAAAAGCGGTGTTTACCGGGGAAGATGCGATGCAAAAACTGCTCGAACGTCTCTACCTGTGTCAACCGTTCGAGGATTGCTAACTCATCGATGGGATACTGCGGTGGGCGATAATGTCCAGCTTCGGTGGCTTCACGCAGCCATGCGCGTTCCTGTGGCTCATGCACATGATCGTATTCATAACCCGCCGTAGACGAATACACCGCGCGCAGCAGTTGAATCGCCCACAGCGCATTGGAGGCTTGCGTCGCCAGTGGACCGCCGATCAACGTCGCAGGCAGTTGGCGCAGGTCATCGTCGTTGACGCCGTGAAAGCGCGGGTCTAACGAAGGATCGCCGGGGGGTGGGCTGCCGAGTGGGTCTAGCTGTGCCGCAAAATGTCCATTCTCACGAATGGCTTGCGCCAGATTTGCCGCGCCGACAATTTTCTCGACAGACACCGCAGGCGCTGTCTCGCGGCGTTCAGCAACCGCAGATGCCCCATTTTCGCTGGGCGGCGTCCACTGCTGGAAAAAGGCGCGTGTTTCTGGATCTACTGCGTCAGGATTTTGCTGGTAGCGTTCGTATAATTCCAGCACATAACCAGCATTTACACCATAAAAAGGGTTCGAGTTATCCACGACTGCATCCTAATAACACTACATCATCAAAGGCTATTTACGCGGTTTCCGCCAAAATACAAATGCAGTTTCACTATTAAACGCGGAGTTTATCTTTGTCGAGAGCACACGTTGGTGCTCCCCTACGAATTGTGTTCTCCGCCCTATGTTGTTAAAAAGCATCGTATTCGGCAGTGTGCAAACAAGTTTACCAGTGCCGTGTTCACCAAAGGGTATCGAGAAATGATGTAGGCACCCGTAAAATTTTCTCCGTATGCATTGATTAAAGAGCATTGGTAGGAATATTCCATTGAATAGCCCTACGATCAATGTCTTACTCTATCTACACTGTCTATTCTACCCAAATACACGATTTATTTTCTACGCCAGTCTTCAATACTGATCTGCTGCTGTACAAAAACTCGTTTGTCATCGGGTATATCCTCAAAAAGCTGTACGCTGGGACCGATTTGCACGCGCTCACCGATTTTGACGCCGGGCATCAGGCTGCAATTGACCGAGATGAACGTATCCCGCCCGACGACTGCGCCCAATTTGCGGCGTCCAGTTTCACGCTTTTGTCCGTTGATGAGCGAGCGAACTGCGCCGCGATCCATGCGCAAGTTTGCGGTGACGCAGCCCGCCGAAAAATTGACACCGGACGCAAAAACCGAGTCCAACACTGTCGCTGAATGCAGATTACAGTTGTCGGCGATGTAACTGCGCGCCACTTCACTGTTAAAGCCCACTTCGCAGTTGTTCATAATCATGCAGTTGCGTACCAGTGCGTTGTTAGCGACAAATGAGCCTGCACCGATATAAACGGGACCGGAAATCCTTGCGCCGGGGAAGATACGCGCCCCCGCACCAATAAAGACATCACCGATAATCGAGGCTTCATCGGAAACGCGCGCGCTGCCCGCGACGATTTGCCCCTGAATACGCGAGAGGAAAATATTCATGATGTCCAGGACTTGCCAGGGATAATCCAGTGAACCGAGATAATTTTTACCTGCGCTGACTGCGCGATAGATATGGTCTTTGAATAAGCCTTCGAGCACTTTCATGTAGGCGTCTTCTGTTGGGCTGCCTTCATATTCCTCACGCAAGGCATTCATCAACTGCGCGGCATCGCTGTGCAGGTGGAGCAAAATGTGTCCGTAGCGCGTTGGACGTTCCTGAATGCCTGATACACGCCCG
>CALMZT010000474.1 GCA_937870805.1 uncultured Chloroflexota bacterium | reverse complement strand
ACCTCGCCACACTTTGAACAAGGGGATTAATCCCCTTGTTCTCGTGAGTTCTAGCCCTCGAACGTATACGACATCAGATCCGAAATCACACTGCCGTTCGCGCTCATATCACAGTTGGGCACTTCTTCGTCGCGGATCGCGGCTAACGGCGCTGCGGGATTGAAGTAGTTGTACACCGTGCGCGACACCTCTCCGATTAGTGGGAACGAAATGCTGAAATCCACCCACGTCGGGATATGCAGCGTGACGACCAGCACATAATCACCGCCCGGCGTGAACACAATCCCCGCGTCGCCATGCGTGTCATTAATCCAGCCATGCTTATGTGCCACGCGCGTCCCTTCAGGAACGCCTGCCTCGATCAGCGCGCCGATACGGTTTCCACTCATCACGTACAGCATCTGCTGACATTCGCGGGCGTCAAACTGTCCCGGAAACGTCGTCATCAACGGACCGCCATCGTTATACGCACACTGGTAAATACTGTTGAGCAGCCAGCCGATTTCATCAACCGTCATCTGGTTATAGCTGTCGGGCTGCGCGCTGGTCTGGTCGGCGTTGGTGACAGGTGCCGCGATAGCAACGGGCGTTACATAATTAGGGTCGATGACATAGGGCGCGAGGATAAATGAGCGCTCCAAGCCCAACTGCTGCATAAACTCGGTGACGTGCGCCGCGCCCTGTATTTCGTCACCGTTGCCGATGATCGCCAGCATGTCGTTAGTCGAGGTGTTTTCGCTGCACATCATGGCGCTGACGATGGTGTATGCTTGTTCATTGTTCGGCGGCACATCCAGCGTGCGGTACAGGTCGGCGAGGATGGCGATTTTGTTGATGCTCATGCCGCTGAAGGCGATGTCGTTGCCGAAGGTGATCGCTTCGCCTGTTTGCAAATCCATCAGGAACAGCGCGCCGAGTGTGCTGGTTTCGGGGTCAAAGCCTGCGCCGAGAATCATCGTCCACAGTTGATTGCCGAGTGCCTGAAACTGGGGACTGATGGCAACAGGTGTCGCGCCGAGCAGCGTGCTTGGCTGTACGACCTGCGGCGTCGCCGTCATCGCGGGCAGAATGAAGCGCGTCTGTACGATGGCAGGCAGCGTGAAAATGTCGCCTTGAATCTCTAGCAAGCCGTTGGACACCCAGCCGTAGCCATTGGGCGACGAGGGATAATTGATTTGTATCCAGGGATACTGCGTGTGATAGCCTGTCACGGCGAACTGTTCGCCCGCCCGTGCAATGCCGATGCGCGGGTAATCGACGCCGGGACCAAAACGAATGTTGATTTCACCCTGCGCGATACCGATCAGCGCGTTAGGCGGGACAGTCGGCGCAGCGGTAGGCGCTGCCCCTGAAGTCGGCGTTGGCAGCGAAGCAGGCAGCGTAAGCGTCGGTGTGGCGTTGGGTACATTGTTCGCTGCGCCGCGTTCCACGACGAGCGTGGAAAATGGCACGGTGTTGAGATCACCGTAAACCGTCACCAAATCCGCGAATACCCAACCGATAGGTTGAAACGTCGTCGTATCGCCGAGCAGCAGCCAGGGGTAAAATTGACTGCGCCCGATCACCGGGTAGCGCGTGCCGTTGAGGATTTGCCCTAACAGTTCCGCGGTGGTGTCGGTTGTTGCGCGCAGATTGGCTTGTCCGACGGCTTCGGCAAAGACGCCCGTTTGCCCAAAAACAAGCGCGGGCAGAAGTAACGTAAGGAGACCAACAATCAAAACAAAACGCTTAAACATCATAAGCTGTGTCTACCATAAACAAGAAGTTTATACGCTTGTGGAAATTAACCCGACAATTGTAACTGTTGCCGAAAAGCCTTTTCTGTCCACTTCAGTGAACGTGGTACTTTGGCAGCCGGACACTTTAGTGTCTGGTGGGAAAGCTGCATAAACCGCTTGTTAATCCATTCACGAATGAAAATCAAAAAACATTATAAAGCAGCCTATAGCGCACGTAAACCTACGTCATTTCAACGATTTGAGCATTGACAGTAACGTAATCTCTGTTAGAATTTCCTTTATCCATGCCGGGGTGGCGGAATTGGCAGACGCGCTACGTTCAGGGCGTAGTCCTCGCAAGGGGGTAAGGGTTCGACTCCCTTCCTCGGCACACGAAAAGACCCAACTGATTAGGTTGGGTCTTTTTGTTGCGTTTATTTCCGTCGAAGCGGCTCACGCAGCACCGTCTTGAGCTTTTCCGGCGCGCTTTTTCGTGGATCAGCCAGGTAAATTTCGTGGTGCTTGCCGTTCTTCTCGTAACCGTTCTCGTCCATGAATTGGCGCATCCGCATGATCGTCGCATGTTCGGCGCTGAAGGGTCCGATGTGCATGATTTGTACCGCCATGCCTTCGTCGTATTCCTCAAAACTCAGGCGTTCGATAGCGGGCGGGTTCTTCTTGCGCTTGACTTCAGCAATCGTCTCGCGCACTAAATCGTCGCTCACGTATTCCGGCTGCATCATCATCATTGTCCACTGCCAGTGATCACGATTTTGTGCCTGATAATCCGGTTTATCTTCGGGTGTCCACCACAAACCCTCCAACGGCATCACGCCATAGTCAACGCCTTGCTGCGCTTTAACCGCGAACTTGAGCGGATAGGCGACAGCGTACAGCGTCTCAACGGCGTCTTTGTAGGCTTGCACAGTGTTCGGGTCGCCCGTGCCTGAAATCATCAGGAAGTTCATCGGCGGAACTTCGACCACAACTGGCTCCTTTGCCGATGGGTTATACAGATGCTTCAGATCGCGTTTCAGGTCAACTTTTGTGATTTCCATCATATACTCCCTGTCAATTGAATATACGCTCATCATAAGCGCTCATTCTTGACAACCTGTGTCAGGAATAGAAAGCACATTTTGCAGAGATCTACTTCTCGAATGTACCCGCTGAGGCGAGTCTGCTCCCCTCTCCATGTGATGAGTCTGCATTTACCACACTCATCTCAAAAATGGAGAGGGGTCAGGGGTGAGGTAAAACGCACAACTCCACCCTTTCTCGGTGTCCTCAGCGTCTCGGTGGTTCGATTCTTCCTTTATCTCTCCTGTTCTTCTTGGCGATCTTGGCGTCTGGGCGGTTCATCTGTATTTGCATTTTACTCATTGCTCATTGCTCGTTGCTCATTACTTTTAATCGCTGACTACCAATTGCTATTTGTGGTATAGTGGGCGCTTGGAGGCATGGATGGCTGAACAAGTAGAAGAACGCAGCGAACGCAAAAAGAAGGGGCAAATCTCTGGCTTGCAGGTGATGTTTGCCACCATGCTGGCGATCAGCTTGATTCTGGCGATCAACTTCACCAGCCGTATCGCCGCGAATCAGCCCTTACAGCAGGCACTTGACCGCGTGCAGGCTGAAATCGCACAGCTGCGTATTGAGCAGTCCGACTTGATTGACCAGCGGGATTACGTGCAAAGCGATGCCTATGTCGAGGCATGGGCGCGCAGTGATGGCAGGATGGTGCGTCCCGGCGAAATCTTAATTGTGCCGATGCCTGTGGGTGGTAATGTGAATACTGCGGAGCCAACAGAAGAAAATCTGACGCCTTTTACCCCGATTGAGACGACACCCCCACGCCCCGACCCCTGGCAGCTCTGGTGGGCGCTGTTTTTTGATACCCCGCCACCTGAATTTTAAAAGCCTATTCGTAGAGAAAATAATACCTATCAATCCATAGCCCTTTCTCTAGTGCCTCGCTTCTGTAGAAAGGGTGTAACGCGCGTGCGTATTTAAGTCTCTCCACGCAGTGGGGAGAGATTTAGAGAGGGGTAAAAGCAAAATTCCTAAAACCTAATGATCTTCTGGCTTGTTGATTTGCCCGGTGCGGCGTTGGCTTGCCGTCGAGGGTGCATTTCCAACCGGAGCGACCACTGTTGGGAAGTCGGGAACAGTCAGTGTGACAGGCACATAACCTTGACGCGCCAGCATCGGCGGCACGATCAGCAGCAGACCCGCTAGAATCATGAGCAGGAGTGCCTGTGCTACGACAGGCGCGCTAAACTGCGCAAAGCCTGAACTTAATAGCCCTGTAGCTAACTGTACAAAGAATAACTGTGTTTCCGCTGATTGAGGTGATCGCGTGATCTCAGCCGTGACGCTGGCGATGATACTGTTGGCGAGGACGGGCAGTGGCAGAATGGCGATAAACGCGCTGGCGATGCCCATCCAGCCTGCCCAACGCCCGAACGACTTGAATGAACGCACGACTAAAGCCACAATCAGCGACAGCAGTGCTGCGGGAATCAAATAGAAGATGCTGAGAAGCTGGCGTACCGCCGCGATGAACAGCGGCAGCGAAGCGTTATCGCTGGTATCGCGGATGTTGAGGAAATCATTGACCGTCGGCGGATTTTCTTCAAAATGATTAGCGACACTTGCCATCGCTTGCGTCATCGCGCTGCGCAGCGTGTCTGCCTCACGCTCCGGCGGTTGGCAGAGAGGCAGCGGCGATGAACCCCCGCGCGCGAAGTTCTGTATCTGCTCAATCTGCTGCGGGCTGCATGGCGGCGCGTTGTTCAGGATAGCGTCAATCGTCCGCTGTCCCTCATCGCCGCGCAGCCGCGCCTGAAAATCGCTAAAGTCCAACGGCTGGTTTAAGCCTTCGCGGCTGCCAGTATTGAGCCAAGTGAAGAAGCCATCAATTCCGGTTTCTAGCTGAATTTGTAACCAGGTCGGCGGCGTGAGTTGGTCGGTAATGGCGCGGCGGCTTTCGAGAGGGATATTGCTCAGAATTTGTAAAAAGGGAATATTCTGTGGCAGCACAGACTCGCTTGCCAGAAAGGGTAACACGGCGGGCATCAGATCGTCGTAGATGTTCTGTTCCGCCAGCCCATTCTTATAGGTATCGGCGTTGAGGAATGCCCCTTGCGCCGCGCTAATCCACATGGCAGCAGGCAGCAGCAAAACGGCGGCGATGGCAAACGCAAACGCGAAAATACGCCTGACAATCTTCCAGAACATGTTTAATTTTCCTCTGGCATCAACTGCGCGGGCTGTACCCCTGCCAGCGCGGTCACTGTCGCCGTCGTGTCTCCTAAATTGTATTGCGAACCCACTTGCGCCACTTGCACTTTGACCACAGCGATTCCAAGATGTTCGCCGTCGGGTGTCGTCACGCTGCTGGTGAGTGTGCCGACAGCGCGCCCTTCATGCTTTACTTCCGCAGGCGCTTGCAAGAATTCCTCTAGGCGCACGGTGACAATCGTTCGCGCGAGGCGGTTACGGCTCTCCATGCGCGCGATGATCTCCTGCCCGGTGTAGCAGCCCTTGTGGAAACTGACTTCATCCCACAAGCCAATTTCCAGTGGGATATAGTCGCTGCTCAATTCGCGCCCAACTGCCGGACGCCCGGCGCGGATACGCAGCGTGTTATACGTCAGCGAACCCGCCGCACGCAGCCCATACTCCTGCCCCGCCGCCATGATCGCTTGCCAGACCTCGCCAGCATTTTCTTGCGGCGCGACAATAATCCACTGCGACTCGCTCACGGGTTTGCGCCGTGCGATGAAAACCTGCGCGTTCGCCACGTTCGTTTCTGCGCCGTGCGCTGGCACATCTCCGCCGAACAAATGAGCGATGATGTTATCAACCGTGCGTCCATGCAGCGCAAACAAGCGTGTCGCCGTCGTCACATCTTCAATCCGCGCCTTATCATTGAAAAAGATGTTGCGCTGCAAATACAAACGCAGTGCTTCACCGCGTCCCGGCTCGGCAATCGCCAGCGCGCTTTCGCCGCGATGATAGACGGTTGCGCGGTCAAGGATGCGCGCGTTCGGGTTGGTGAACAGTGTCGGACGACCTTCGCCCTCTGCCATGTTCAGCAGGTCGTTGGTCGACATACGATGCGTGATCGTGAAGCGGTCATCGCCCGTGAGCATGAACCGCGCTTCGTGCGAACGATCCATCAGTACGGCGTGAGCGAGTGCCGCGTGATACTCAACGGCGAGGTCGCCATAATGCAGCGGGATACCATCGGCGGCAAGCTGCGCACCGAGTGATAAGTGTACGTCATGTAAGCGCATACGCTCTAATCCTCGCTCAGTTCGTGGAGCGCAGTACGTTCAGTTCGGTAAGCGCATCAGTGAGGGGCGCATCAACGTTCCTGGCAGAGCGCCACTCCCAATCGTCAATCTGAATGCGCTCGTCAAGCAGGTAGATGAAGTTGAAGACCACGAGTTCTTCATAATGATTTTCTTCGTGGCGCAGTATGAGAGGCGACACAAAGCCATTATCGAGTTCGCTGTAGGGGCTGCGCAGGAGCTTTTCAGGGCTGGCAGTGATGCCAAAGCTGCTGTTGAGCAGGCGCAAGGCAGCTTCGTGCGGCAGTTCGCCAAGCCGTATTTTATCCGTTGGGAAGTGCTTGCCTTCCCGATGGTATAACACTTCGTCCTGATAAATGGGGATCACTGAGGCAGCGTAGGCGAAATGATGCGGTTCAAGTCCGTGTTCGGCACGCAGCGCGATCAGGGCGCGGCGGCTGCGTTCTGCCAGAATAATGCCGTAAAGCGATTCGACGGCTTTTTCGAGGTGATCGTTGATGATCAAATAGTCACACTGCGGCGCAAATGCCAGCTCGTCAGGCGCGCGTTGCAAGCGCTGGCTGGCTTGTTCAGCAGTGGCGTCGCGTGTTTCCAGTCGTTCCTTAAGCACTGCCAGCATATTTTCCAAGGTGCTGCCGGGCGGTGTGATGAACACTAAAACGATGTTGTTGGGGTAAGCGGCGCGCAGTGTGTTTGCGCCGTGCATGTCAATATCGGCAATGAGGTCTTGTCCGTTGGTGATGGGATTTTCGATGCTGGTGCGCGGCACGCCGTAATAGTCGCCTGTGTGGACTTCCTGATGCTCCGCGAGTTCGTTCGCGGCGATCATGCGTTTGAATTCGCCATGCGAGACAAACAGGCGTTGTTTCCCGTGCTGCTCATCGCCGCGTGGTGCGCGCGTGGTTGCCGTTGCCAGTTGGCTGAGGTTATCGACCCGTTCTAAAACTGATTTGAGAATGGCGTTTTTGCCGACGCCACCCGGTCCGACCAGTACAAAAAGCATTCCCTGAAAGGTTTGTGAAGTCATAGTGCCTTTGCTTATTCACCGTCAGTCATGACTCCAGTGTAGCACTATGCGAGAGGTTTCACTATTGGCATTCCATTAAGAAGTTTATTTCACGCTATAAATAAACAAGGGGCTTAAGCCCCTTGTTCGATGAATGTGATAGGTAGTAGTGGGCGCACACATTGGTGCGCCCAACAGAGTTATTTTACGGGCAGGTTCCTGGCGGCAGTGAGGCACGCGGTCTCTGCGAGGCAGCGCCCACCGTAATATCGGTGATAAACCAGCCATCACCCACAGCGCCGTCTGTCGTCAGGCGGAAGCGTAGCCCCATGAAGCGGTTGATATACGCCCACAGGTTGTAGCGCCGCAGTTCCCACACAGTTGGGAAGCTCGCGCTGCTACCGCCCCACTGCGAACCGTTGAAGCCGGAAATAGGCACGGCTGTTGGCGTTACGTTCGGACGAGGACGATTACCGTCGTGACCACCGGGTGGACCATCGAAGTTACCGCGTGTCCAGTCCAGACCGCCGTTGGTTGTGACCTCAACCGTCATGACATCGGACGTATTGTAGACGGTGTAGAATTCGAGCACGGGAGCATACGCGCCGCACATGTCAATCGCACCGTCAAGCACCAGCGACGAGTCACTGTAGGTCGTTGATGGAATCATCGGGAATGACGGACCAACACCCGTTCTCGGACTGTCGGCGAACGAGAAGTTGTTCGAGCCAGTCGAGATCACGACAATCGCCTCGCCAGTGCCTTCAAACCACTCGGCAATCAGTCGATAGTTGCCTACCGCCGGGAAGGTGATCGTGCGCAGGTCAACTGTGCGTCCGTGCGGACTCCAGTTACAGATGATGTTCCAGCCAGCACAGGCACCCGCGCCACCACCAGCGCCCGGTGTGTACTTCATACGTATCGTGTCATCTGAGATGGTGATGAAGGTGTATTCACCACCCTGGGCGGTGACATCGCGGGTAAAACGCGCCACGATACCATTGCTGCGCCACACGGTGCCG
>CALMZT010000473.1 GCA_937870805.1 uncultured Chloroflexota bacterium | reverse complement strand
TTCGCCGCTGCTGGTGGCGTTTAGTGCGTCGGCGTTTACGGACATTTTGATGCTGCTGGGCATGACGGGCGCGCTGTGGCTGGCAGCCGCCAGGCGTCCATTGTGGGCAGGTGTGTGGCTGGCGATAGGATTTGCCAGCAAGCAGCAGGCGTTGTATTACGTGCCGCTGGTGATTGCTTTCTTGGCTTATCTGCATGAGCCGCCAGACACTAAAGTGTCCGGCTACCAAAGTGCCAAGTCCACTAAAGGGACTGAAAAACATCGCCTGATAGGGCAAGTATCTTCAATCATTCGTTTTCTCATCCCAATTTTTATAACCTTTGCTTTGCTGCTCCTTTGGGATGCTGCGCGCGCGCAGGAAACAGGACTGTTGGCGCTGGCGTCGATCAACAACAGCCCAACCGGGTTTGTGTCGATTCATGAGATTCTGCTGCGTATCCAAACGTGGTTGATGTATGGCAGCAGTTTGCTCGGCGTGCCTGGCATCACAGTGCTGTTGATGGTGCTGGCGTTGGCAGGGTTTATTGCACGTCCGTCACGGGTTGATGCGCTGCTGTGGGGCTTTATCGCATTCTACAGCGCTGGGCATTGGGTGATCGCCTTCAACGTCTATGATCGCTACCTGCTGGTGCTTCTGCCGTTGTGTGTGCTGCTATCTGCAAACGGCATCGCTTGGGGTTTTATGCAGATGCGTCGCCAGAGACTAAAGTCTCCGGCTGCTGATGTAGGGGAGCACCAACGTGTGCTCCCGACAAATGGGCAGACACGTTGGTCTGCCCCTACACGGGAATTTCCGTCTCTAATCGTTAAACTGCATGAACGTCCAGTAGAAACCATTGCCAAAACCCTTTTGCTTGCGATGTTCATTTCCGCATTACTCATTGGTGCATGGGATGCCAGCGAGGGAAATATTGTCGGCGGGCGCGCGGATGACAGCATTCTGGAACTGGCGGAATTTCTCAACAGTCAGACGTTGGGCGCAATTATTTATGATCGTTGGATAGGGTGGGAACTCGGTTACTATTTGGGACAGTGGACGGACAAGCGTAAGGTGTACTATCCGACGCCAGAAATCCTCGCCGCTGATGCGCTGTTGCAGCGCGACCCCGCGCCGCGCTATTTTGTCGCGCCAATGGATCGTCCATATCAAGAATGGCTGGATGCGTTCGCAGAGGCAGGATTTAGCGTCTCGTTGGTGTACGACACGCCGCCGTATGTGGTATTCCGGCTTATTCCTTCCTGGGCAGATTCGGGCGCTTGAGGCGTTGCAGCATTTTCGCCTGATCGGTGTTGATCGTGGGGCGCGGGCGCTGCGTCGTGGCATCAGCCGCTGTGACGGCGTGGGCTTCGACGGTGGTATCATCGACGCCGGGGTGACGTACTCGCCACGTATCCAGAAACACCGTCAGCCAATCGAGTTCAGCGCGCATCATGGCAAGGCTGTGCGTATACAGCGCGTGTGTGTCATCAGGCAGTCCATCTTCTTGCTGGTGCTGCTGCCACGACTTTTCGACGGTTTCGAGGCGCTGCTGTAAATCCTGACGGTGATGCACCAACATGCGGAAAGCCTGCTGTGGCTTCAACACATGAATGTTTGCTAAGCCCAATTCAAAGCCCGAACCCAACGCGCGCGGCTGGCGCAGCAAGTCTGAGATGGCGGTTTGCAGCACACCTCGTCCAGCATCGGTCAATTCATAGACTTTGCGGGCGTTGCCGCCGCTGGTATGCAGGCGGCTGCTGATGAGGCTCTGGCGTTCTAAACGGTTGAGGATGTAATAAATCGAAGAAAAGCCAATCGTGAGCCATTCGCGCAGACCGCGATCTTCCACCAGCTTCTGGATTTCGTATCCATAGCGCGGGGCTTCAGCGACCAGACTTAATATCGTCAACTCTGCGTCGGTCATGGCAAGCGATCCTGTTGTCGTACTGTCGATTAAATTGATGCTACAATCAATTACAGAGAAACGCAAGCAACGAGGTCTTAAGCCTTGCGCCGCCCCATACGCAGCAAGTCCTGTACCGTCGTCACCAGATTGTTTGCCAGGTAGGGCTTCGTCAGGTAACGGTCAGCGCCCAGCTGCAAACCACTGCGGATTTGTTCGGGGTCTGCCAGCGCTGAGAGAATCAAAATGGGCAAATTCTCAAAGGTGTCTTTAGCGCGCACCTGCCGCAAAAATTCCAACCCACTCACATCGGGCAGCATCAAATCGAGAATCATCAGATCGGGTAAGGGCGGGGTCTTGAGGACTTGCGCTGCCGCCGCCGCGTTTTCTGTTGAGATAACATCCATGCTTGCGTGTTGCAGCAGGACAGTGACCAGTTTTTGCAACGACGTATCATCATCAACGACGAGGATACGTGCTTTTCTGGGTTCAACCACCGAGCGAATTCCTTTCCATGACGGATTACCCTATCAAGTTAACGTACCTGAGAACAGATTGCAACAGATTGTTTTTGCCTAAAGTTTGACTTGGATATATCCTAGTGTAAATCTGCGTTACTGTAGATGAACGTTGAAGGGGAAACCTATGCCAGCTAAACGACTGCTTCCGATGCTGATCTTGCTCCTGCTCATCCTACCGGGATGCTTTAGACAGGCAGGTGAAGCATTTGAACCATTAGATGAGAACGCCGCGCAGACTGCACCGACGGGCATCCCGCCGACTGCGGACACAGGCGCTCCAGGGGCGGAGACTGCCACGCCGACGAACGAATCAGGGCTTCCCCCCGTGACGATTATCTCGCCGCCGACACAAGCGGATACCGACGCCAGCGAAACACCCGAAACGGCGGAAGAAACCAGCGAAGCACAGTCGAATCCGCCGTTGGGCACGGTGGAAGTCGTAGAAACACCGACGACTCAGGTATTTCTCACGCCCGGTTTCGCGCCGCCAATTACGGAGATTGCGCCAACACAGCCCGGCGCAGCACCTAGTGCTACACCTTCAGGGTTAATTACGCCGACAGCGCTGTCTGGTGGTCCCACAGGCGATGGCTGCACGTACACGGTTCAGCCGGGCAACACGCTGTTCAGCATCGCGCGCAATAACAACATCGAACTCGACATGCTGCGTCAGGCGAATCCTGAAGTGGTGGGCGACCTGATTCAAGTCGGGCAGGTGCTCAACATCCCCGGCTGTGGTCGAGGGGTTGACGATCAGGGTAATCCTGTTCAACCGCCGACAGCGACAGGCGCGACCAACGCCAGCGGACAGACCATTCACACCGTATTGGCAGGCGAAACGCTGGTACGTATCGCGCGTCAATATGGTGTGACCGTACAGGACATTGTGAATGCCAACAACCTCGCTAACCCCAACTTGCTGGATGTCGGTCAGCAGTTGATTATCCCCAATCAGTAACAAAACGATTTCGGAGGGGCAGACCGACGTGTCTGTCCCTCCGATAGGTCGCACACATTGGTGCGACCCTACACCCTTCATACTCCCTACGCTCAAAATTGCGCTGAAGCCTATTCAATGA
>CALMZT010000472.1 GCA_937870805.1 uncultured Chloroflexota bacterium | reverse complement strand
CTGGGGCGATTGAGGGCATTCGCACAGCGCGCAGGTCACACTAGCACAGGCTGTCCTATGCAGCGCCGTTTTCGCGCAGGAGTTCGGCAATCGCGGGAAAGCCTTTTTCCTCCGCAACGGCAAGCGGTGTTTTGCCGCGAAAATCCAGCGCATTGACATTGTTCGCGCCGTTGTCCAGCAGCCACTTGACCATATCACTATGCCCAAATGCCACTGCGCCGTGTATGGCGTCGTCGTAGCCTTCCATACAGCCGTTGTCTTTCAGCAGTTGGGCAATTTCCACCTTGCCACTCATCGCCGCGTGAAACATGACGGGAATGCCATGACCGCCGCGTGCGTTCGCATCAGCAGGATTAGCCTCCAGTAGCCTTTTCACCTCATCAGCCCTACCCAACATTGCCGCTGCGCAGATAATCATCGGCGCTCCCTGTGCCAGCAGGTATTCGGTGATGGGTCGATCTCCCATGTGTGCGCCCGCTTGAATCGGCGTCTCCCAACCGCCTGGACCCCAATCATACTCAACATTCAACAAATCGGGATTTTGCGTAAGCATCTCTTGCACCTTCGGCAAATCAAAATGCGCCGCCGTCATGAACTCACGGACAGTGTTTAACTCAGTCACAAATCACCCCCAAATAGCGTTAAATATAGAATTTCTATTTGATAACTTTATTTTAACCAACGTTAATAAAAAACACAATAGAGGTTACAAAGCTGTAGGGTCTGCTCAAGGTAAACACTAAAATGTGGGGTTTGAGTGCGGGAATGCTTTAGCGTGGCTATTCAACGGCGGAACGGATTGTTTCGGCAATCTTTTCCAGCGAGACATTTTTGAGCATATAACTGAAAGCACCGACTTCGATGGCTTTATTGATTAACTCGAAATCGACGGTGCTGGTGAGGACAATCACCTGAATGTTGGGGAACTTTTTTCGGATGTTATAGGTGGCAGTCACGCCGTCCATCACTGGCATAATGAGATCCATCAGGATCACGTCGGGCTTCAGTCGCTCAATGAGTTCAAGCGCCTGTTTGCCATTTTCGGCTTCGCCAGCCAGTTCCAGGTCGTCCCATTCTTCCAGAAACACCGACAACGCATGACGTACCCCAGCATGGTCATCGACAATCAGTACGCGGATAAGTCTTTCTGGCATAATCAACAAACTAACACCATGAATAGATAAAACGGAGACGGCTGTGTGCTGCAAAAAAGGGGTTATATTTCATGAGGTAATTTTCCACGTCACGACAACTTCTGTCCCGTTTCCGTTAGCGCTGGTAATGTGATACGTCGCGCCGATCATTGCAGCGCGTTCTCGCATCCCTTCCAACCCTAAGCCGCTAGCGGGGGTTTCAGGATTGAAGCCACGTCCGTTGTCGCGTATTCGCAAAATCAGTTGTCCATTTTCATTTACCAACGAAATACTGCCTTCGGTGGCTTCGCTGTGTTTGATTATATTATTTAAGCTCTCCTGTGCGATGCGGTAAAGGGTCAGGTGGACATCTTCTGGTAGGGTTTGCTCAAACTCAACTATACTGGAAAACTCGATTTTTCGCCGTCCCAGTGCCGTATTGATGAGTTGTTCAAACAAATCTTTGAGGCTGCTGCGCACAAGGCTGGCGGGTCGAAGCTCCAGCAGCAGGATGCGTATCCCCGACGTTGCCGCCTGTGTGAGCCGCACGACATCCTGTACGATTTCCATCGCGCGTTCTGGATTCTTCTCAAACAAGCGCGGTAGGGTTTGCCCCATCATATTGATAGAAGCCAGACTTTGGCTAATCTCATCGTGCAAATCGCGCGCCAGCCGCTGCCGTTCTTCCAGCGCCGCTTTCTCGCGGATTTCGTCATACAGGTGTGCTCTTTCCAGTGCCAAGGCAAACTGACGGGCGAAAGCTTGGAAAAAAACCTGTTCATCTACAGTAAAGTGTTTGGGCTGTGGAAAAAAAATTTTCACAGCTCCCAGAATTTGTTCATTTGCAATGAGCGGCAAAACAGCGGCAGCGTGGATATTGATCGCCGTGATCATCGGTTGAAGGTGAGGAAAGGTAGCAATATACTCGTCCTGAGTCTCAATCCATATAGGTTTTCCTGTGTGGATCACCTCCGTAAGCAGCAAAGGCAGCTCAAGTGACATTTTTTTGTACTGTTCAAGAATTTCGCCTGTAACGCCCTTGATACCCAAAATTTCCGGCGGAGTGCCCTGTTTCCGCAGCGTTCCTAATGTTCCCATATGCCCGCCTACAGCCGTTAACACCTTATCTGCGATGAGGTTTGACAGATCAACGGGTGTAATGACCGTCGCCAGTTCGGAGGTCACGGTCTGTAAAAGCTTGGTACGTTCCTCATTGGCTCGCAGGGCGTCTTCAGTCACCTTATGCGCGACAACTTCTTGCTCTAAGCGCAAATTCCGACTTGCCAATTCCAGAGACAAGCGCCGAGCACGCAGCAACATTTCAACGCGCGCCAGAAGTTCTATTTTTTCAATCGGTGTAAAAATAATTTCGTCGATTCCACGCCACAATTGGCGCGTAATCACACTCAGTCCATGCCGTGAGGTCACGAGCAAAATCGGCAGAAAAAGAGTTTTTTCTAATTCTTTGCGGGCATAGATTGCGTTCCACAACTGCGTCAGCGCAGGTCCATCAAAGATGGCGAGATCGAAGGGTTCCTTCAGTCCCTCAGCGGAGTCCAACGCGACAATATTGTGATACTGCCCT
>CALMZT010000471.1 GCA_937870805.1 uncultured Chloroflexota bacterium | reverse complement strand
CACGGGTGATTGCGGGCGCTGATAGCCCCCTGAGCCAAACAGGAACGCGAACCCCCTGTGTTGAGCGCACCCACTTGCCCTCTCGGCTTATGAATGGACGCCTGGTTCGCAAAACCTGGGGCTTTTCCAAGCCATGGCATTCAAAATAATCACACAACCTTTCGATGATGTGCGCGTCGTCCAATGGCGAGTTGGCGTATAATAGTTGGGACGTGAGGAGGTCATCATGACAAAGCAAACGACGATCACTATTCCAGTGCCGACAGAGTTGGCGGAGATTTATAACCAAGCATCGCCAGAGGACAAATACAAAATTGAGGTCTGGGTACGGATGCTGCTGCGTGACATCGCCGACCCCGACCCCAATAAGCTGAAACGGGTGATGGATGAAATCAGTGACCAAGCACAGGCGAATGGATTAACGCCGGAAATCCTCGAAGAAATTCTTGCAGACGATGAGTGAACAGCGCTTTGTTGTCGATACCAATCTGGTCGTGAGCGCTGTTTTGTTCAAGCACTCAGTTCCAGCACAAGCGTTGGAGAAAGCAACCAAAACGGGAAAACTGCTCTTTTCAGAGGAAACACAAGAAGAACTCAGAGAGGTACTGAGCAGACCGAAATTCGACAAATATCTTCCTGAAGCAGCGCGTTTACAGTTCCTTCTACAATTGACTGTAAATGCACTTCTCATTCCTGTCACTGTCACGATCACCGACTGCCGCGACCCTAAAGACAACAAATTCCTCGAACTAGCAGTCAGCGGAAACGCCACACATCTCATCAGTGGCGATGAGGATTTGCTGGTGCTGCATCCGTTCCGCGAGATCGCTATTCTCACGCCTGCTGATTTTCTGCGCGTTGTCGGTGAAGGGCAGGAATAGTGCCGCCTGTGGTTAAAATCACGCCAGACACTAAAGTGTCCGGCTGCCAAAGTACCACGTCCACTGAAGTGGACAACGAGGTGTGATGTGCGTGTTCGTTTGGTTCTCTATCGTCATCTATCAAAAGCAGCGCGGGAATATCAACTGCATAGACTGTTAATTGCTAGACACGCCATCCTCTATCGGCTCAAGATACAGCAAATCGCCAATCTCACATTCAAAATAATCACACAACCTTTCGATGATGTGCGCGTCGAAACGTTCTACCTGATTGTTCATCCAACGTGAGATGATACTTGCGGCAAGTCCTGTTTCTTGAGCGATTTCGATATTTCTGATACGTTTCCCCGTTTTTCGCTCTTTTTCCATTAACAACTGCAAAGCACGATTTTGTAACTTGCGCGCCATCTTGACAAATTACCTCAGTGGTTTATAATTCCAATATAGGAATTAAATTTTACCTTTTGCCTTTGGAGATAAAAATGAATACGTTACTGCCTGTCATCCCGGATGCGGACGACGCCAGTTTACCTTTGCCCCTTATCGTAGCGCAAAAATGGGATTTTCCACTAGCCCACGTTCAGAGCGATCAGGGATATTTGTATGCCGTGCAAGATTGGTTACGTGGACTAACGGGCGATAAAGATGTTCGCAGACTGGAATCACAGACACAAAAACAACTGTCCGTTTCAAACAGACAGTTGCCCTACACAGCGACGAATGGCAAAACGTATCAAGTCGATTTCACCGACGACAAGGGGCTGTACCTCATCGCGCAATATCTGCGCAGCACGAAGGCGCGCCCGCTGCTGGCGGCGATCAAGACCTATCTCTCCGAAGCTGGCGCGTTTGTCGATCTGGTGCGGCGCGAACCAGAGGCGCTGATGGGCGTGATGAACCCTGACGAAGCGATAGATGCTGCGATTGAGGCGTATCGGCGGCAGGGCAAGGATGACCGCTGGATTAGCGCGCGTATCGCGGGCAAGATCAAGCGCCTTCAGTTCACCGCCGCGCTGAAAGCCGCCGTCCGCGACGTGCTGAGCAAGCCGCAGTATGGGCAGGCGACGGACGAGGTGTACAAGGGCTTATGGGGGCGCACGGCGGTGTATCTGCGCAAAGAGATGGCGCTGCCGCCGAAAGCCAGTCTGCGCGATCATCAGCCCGCGCTGGCGCTGAGCTATCAAACGCTGGCGGAAGAAGTGGCGGCACAAAAGCTGGGCGACCACCACGAACTGTCGTGGGACGAGGCGCGGCAGATTGTGCGCATCGTGGCGGAGTTGATCGGGGCGCAGGCGGCGGTGACGGGACGGTTTTTGGGCATGGATTTGGCGACGGGGAAGGCGCTGTTGAGTGGTTAACCCCTATCCCCCGACCCCTTTCCCCGCCAGCGGAGAAAGGGGAGCAAGACACGCGCCTAGAGGCTATGTACTCGTTAAATATTAAGGCAAGAGCACTTGACGGGCGGCTAGGAGCGCTGCTTGCACTTGCTCAAGGGTCGCGGGGATACCGCCGCCCTGTGCCATCTCCGGGCGTCCGCCGCCGCGCGCGTTGCCCAACACAGCGAGGGCAGCTTTCAAAGGCACATTCATATCGTCGGGCATCTCCCGGCTGCGCGCGCAGATGATGTGCGCCTTCTCGCCCGCCGTGCCCAACAGCGCAATCGTCCATCCGTGATCGGTCAATTTGCTGGCAAGCAAGCGCAGTTCGCTCACGTCGCGGTTCTCGAACGCCGCCGTGACGATGCAGATTTCGTCGTAGCAGGGCGCTTGCTCGTACAGTTGCGCCGCTTCCTGCTCCACGAGGCGCGTGCTGGCGGCTTTGAGCGCGCTTTGGGCAGCTTTCAGTTCATCGCGCAGCTTGTTGATCGCCCCACCGAGTTCGCCCACTGAACACGTCAAATCCATCGTGAGTTGATTGATAACGGCATTCTTCTCGCGGTAGTCGCGCAGCGCCCGCCCGCCGCAGCGGAACTCGACGCGCGTTTTGTCGCCGCGCTTTTCCAGCCGAATGATTTTGATGAGCGCGATTTCACCTGTGGCGCGGACGTGTGTGCCGCCGCAGGCTGTGGTGTCGAAGCCTTCCACTTCGATGATGCGCAGCCCATCAGTGAACATGCGCTCCGGTACTTTGCGGATACGCACGCTTTCGGCGTCGGCGGGGTCAATGAGGCGGGCGCGCACGGGACGGTTTTCCTGCGCGATGCGGTTTGCCAGGTCTTCGGCGGCGTAAATTTTGTCGGGCGTGAGATTCAGTTGATCGAGGTCGATGGTCACGCTGTCGTCGCTCAGGTGAAAGCTGAGGGTTTGCGCGCCGACTGCCTGCACGAAGGCTTGCGTCAGGATGTGCTGCCCCGTGTGGTTTTGCATCAGGTCGAAGCGCCGTTCCCAGTCGATGCTGCCGGTCACCGTATCGCCATCAATGTCGTGGTCAAGCACGTGGATGACGGCACCGTCCGCGTCGCGCGTCAGCACGTCAAGCACTGCCGCACCGCCGAGTGTGCCTCTGTCGTTGGGCTGCCCGCCAGACGTGGGATAGAAGTAGGTTTGATCGAGAATGACGGCGGGGTGTTCGCCTACTTTCAGGCGTTCGATCACGCGCGCAGTGAATTCGGTAGTGTACGAGTCGTCGTAGTAGAGTCGTCCGGGCATAGATATTTAGCAATGAGCAACGAGCAATGAGCGATGAGTGAGAGTATTATTCATGTTCTTTGCTGCGAGAGGTGGGGGCGACATCGGTTTCCGAGCGTTGATATTCGCGCATATAGTCGGGGTCAGGGTAGACGCCGCCTGTCAGATAGACTACGGCAATCCACATGCCGCGCGCCGGACGAAAGAACAGCACGAAGAACAGCACGGTGTACAGCACCCAGAAGGGAAGCTGCCACAGCGCGGGAATGTCGGTGAGCGCGTCTATTGTGAAGAAGCCCAACAGTGCCGTGATCTCTGCCAGCGCGACGTTGACGTACATGCCGCCCAACGCTTCGCCCGGTCCACGCTCGTAGCGCGCTTGACAGTAAGGGCAGGTCTCATGCATCCTGAACCATCCCGCGAAGAGTTTGCCACGCCCGCAGTGAGGGCAGTGCAGCCGCAGTCCTGTTTTCAACACGTTCAGCGCGTACAGCAGTCGGCGGAGACGCATAGAGTGAACCTGTAGATTATCCCTGTAGCCTCAGTATAGCACCTTTTCCTATGGTGTGGCACACTTGAAAGAGGACAGTTTACAGTTTACAGTTATCAGTAAATTCGTGGGTGAAATACTTGACTTTTCTCACCGTCAAATGTTGAAGATGCAATAGTTTTGACAAAGGCTATCACGATGACCCGTTGGCTTCTCTTTTTGGCTTTGCTGCTGTCTGTTCGTTTCACCTCTGCGCAAGACTCAATATACGTCGTTGCCACGCATTATCCAGCGTTTGGCGATACGCAGCCCGCGCCCGATGATGAGCTGGACGCCGCCTATGGTGTCTACAACAACCGCCTCAACGACTATTACGCCGTAGACGCCGACACCGCGCAGGCTGTTGTCGATGAGATCAGCGGTACGATCATGGGCGAAGTGCTGCTGGTCAACGATTGGGCGGACGTGGAGGAAGTCAGCGAGGCGCTGCAAATTGTTAACAACGTGCCTATCGAAGGCGCGCTGTATACGATTTTTCTGCCCAGAGGCTGGAACCGCAGCCAAAAATTACCCGTGGTGCTCAGCGGCAATGGCGCAGGTACCAGCAACAATGAGCGTCTCTATGACGGTGAAACGGATATGGGCATCATCGTCGGCTTGAGCACCACGTTTGGCGAGGGCTTGATCGGCGCGATGAGCAACTGCGGTGGCACGGAAAGTCAGGGCGTGGACGAAATAACCTATCGCTCGGTGGGCGCGTTCTTCGACTTCATTGACGAGAACGGCGGCGACAAGAACAACGCCATGACGGCGGGCTGGAGTCGCGGCGGCGGCACGGCGCTCATGTGGGCGATCAATCCGCTGGGTTTGGATTATAACGTGCATACGGTTTTCGCGGGCGTGCCACCTGTGCGCTACGGCGCATTGAGCCAGATGACGCCGCTGACGTATCCATCGTTGGGCAGCATCGCGGAACGAACCGCGCGCGACGAAAATGCCTATCGCTATGATAACGACGGACTGCGCCCTGGCATGATTCCATCGCCGTTCCTTGAAGTCATCATGGGCACAGGCGACCCCGACGAGGCAGACGCGCTCGGTCCCTGGGGCATGGCTGAGGGGCTGCGCGGCAAACGGGTGATGCTGGAAGCAGGTTCGCACGATGCCTTTTTCTCGCTGCGCTTCATCCTGGAATATGATCGCCTGCTGACTTCGATGGACATCCCACACGGCACGGTGATTACGCTGAACTCTGGACACGAAGATGGCGATTTTATGCGCGGCGCGCTTGCCGATGCGCTGCTGGCGATGGCGCAGGGCGAAGACTTCGAGACGCCGACAGGACGCTTTTATTTCATCGACACGAACCCACTGGAAGATGAAGAAATGAGCCTCGAAGACTTCTATGCGGAACAAGGCATTGACGATGACCCGACGCAGCTTCCGGTGACCGTGGAGATTCCGTTCCGTGTCGGCGTCGGCAATCCGGCAGACATCAGCGTGTGCGGCACACCCGGCGATGAGGTGCAATTGACGATGGGTGATGTTTATTCGCTTTCGGTGACGCTAGACGAGAATGAATGCTACAGCGAACAGGTGACATTTGATTATCCGGTAGGCAGATACACATGGGGATTGTTTGTGAACGACACGGGCATCCCCATGTTGAATTCGGTGGGCTTCACCAGCGAAAACTTTCCACTAGACGCGCTGTATGGCAGTGAGGTTGCTGTGGGCTGTTCACAGGTCGCTGTGACCTTTGTAGAAGACAGACAACCGTTGTGGAGTGAGAGCTATGCTACACGGCGCACAATGAGCTTTGGGATATTGGAGTATGCGCCGTTTGCACCGGCGGACTGTGTGGTAGGGGAAGCGGGATGATGAGGAAGGAGACGCTGGCAGGTTTGAACTGCCAGCTTTTAGATACGGCGTAAAAGACAGGGGTCTGTAGGGGCGCACCTGCGTGGGTGCCCGACAAACGTAGACGCCCTCTCCAGGTGTCGATAGCTCATCTATCCCCAACATCTCAGAAATGGGTAAGCGAAGCGGCGGGGTTGGGGTGAGGGGGTGGCGAACGCTCAATTCCCTTTCCCTAAAAACCTACCCTTGTGAAGGGTCGGGGGGTGAGGTCAAGCGAAAGTCCTGTATCAAAACCTTGACTCCCGATTCAAGTCGTCATATACTCTTGATTGAACGTTCAATCAAGAGGACTGCATGACCGAAAATGACCCAAGCCGCCGCCAGCAGATTCTCGACGCCGCCCTCAAGGTCTTTTCCCACAAGGGATTTGCCAGCGCCACCATCAAAGACATCGCCAAAGAAGCCGGACTGAAATCCCCGGCGCTGATCTACTGGTACTTCCCCAATAAACAGGAACTGCTTGTGAGCATTCTGATGGAACTTGTGCCGATCCTTCAGCAGGTGGCGACGAGTCCACAAACGTTGATGGAGCAGCCACCAGAAGAAACGCTGATGATGCTGGCACAGTCCTTCATGAAAGTCTTTGGTACGCCGCTTGGGGGGCAAATGCTGCGTATTTTTCTTTCCGACATCGGGCACGCGCCAGAGTTGGAAGAACGTGTCGCTGGCGTGCAAAAAATGATGCTCACCTTTTTTTCAGCTTATCTTCAGCGGCAGATTGATCTTGGCAGGCTGCGCCCCTGCGACACACAAAGCGCCGCCCGCATTTTCATCGGTTCGCTGCTGGCATATGTGATGTCATCGGAAGTGTTTCACTGGTTACGTGAAGGCTTGGCTGACCCTCAAATCTACGCGCGGCAGGCAGTCGAAACCTTCCTCGAAGGCATGAGAGTAAGAAGTGATGAGTAATGAGTAAGCAATGAGCAACGAGCAATGAGCAATGAGTAATGAGTAATGAGTAATGAGCAATGAGTAGATACAAAACCTATAGGTTCTATTTCTCTCGATGTTCTCAGCGTCTGGGTGGTTCAAATTTCCTTTTTGTTCTCTGTATTATCTTGGCGTTCTGGCGACTTGGCGGTTCAATTCTTCTCTTTTTGTGTGCCTTTGTGGTTAGTTTGAAGGGTAACGAACAATGGACAACGCAATCGAAATCGACGGGCTGCGCAAACGCTACGGCAAGCTGGAAGCGCTCAAGGGCATCAGCTTGCATGTCAAGCGCGGCGAGATCTTCGGGCTGCTCGGCGCGAATGGCGCGGGCAAAACCACACTCATCAAAATTCTGGTCGGCGCGTCACGCTACGATGAGGGCAGCGCTTCTGTCTTGGGATTGAACCCCATGAAACAGGCACAGGCTTTGCGCCATCAGATCGGCTACATGCCGCAAGCCCCCGCGCTCTACGAAGATCTCTCGGCGCGCGAAAACGTGCGCTTTTTCGGGCGCGTGCATCAAATCCCGAACTTTGAAGCGCGCGTTGACGAAGTGCTGGACTTCATCAACCTGCGCCAGCGCGAAAATGATTCGGTGTATGGTTTCTCCGGTGGCATGAAGCAGCGTGTCTCACTCGGCTGCGCGCTGGTGCATCAGCCAAACCTGCTGCTGCTGGATGAGCCGACAGCAGGCATTGACCCCAAGCTGCGCGAAGCGTTCTGGGCGCACTTCCGCGAACTAGCAGCACAGGGCGTGACCATCCTCGTCAGTACACATCAGATGGACGAGGTACTGCATTGTGATCGCGCGGCGGTAATGCGTGAGGGAGTCGTGCTGGCGTGTGATACTCCGCGCGGCTTGCTCTCGCGTGGCAGCGCGCACATCAAAATCTGGAGCGACACGCAGGTGCTTGACGAAACGGTTGGCAATTATCCCGAACGCCTGCCGCAGCTTTTACAGCGCTATCACCTCGATCCCAGCGTCAACCGCATTGAAGTCAACGAAGACACGCTGGAAGACATTGTGCTGAGTCTGATTAACGACAAGGAGAGTGCTCATGTTTAGCCAGATGATCGCCGTCGCCGTGCGTGTGCTGCGCCAGCTTGCCCATGACCGCCGCTTTGTCGTGCTGTCATTGGCAGCGCCATTTGTCGTGATTTACATGCTCGACATCTTTTTCGACTCGGTGGAAAGCCCACTGTTCCGCCCGAAAGAGTTTATCGTCCCCGTCGCCGCATTTATCGTGCATTTCCTGACGTATTTGCTGTGCGCGATTGTATTGGTACGCGAACGCACGGCGCATACCTTAGCGCGCATGTTCGTGAATGGTTATCGGCGCGGCACCATCATTGGCGGCTATATCATTGCCTATTCGCTGCTGGCGACGCTGCAAAGCCTGATCGTACTGCTGGCGCTGCAAGGCTTCTTTGAACTGAACTACACGCTGGAAACGATGCTGTCGATCTACGGCGTGATCTGGCTGCTGGCAGTGATTAGCATTTCACTGGGTATTTTCGTCTCCAACTTTGCGCGCAACGAAGGGCAGGTGTTTCCGTTCATTCCCTTGGTCATTCTGCCATCGGTCTTCTTCTCCGGCTTGATTCTGCCAATTGACCGCCTGCCCGATTGGGCATCGTGGCTGACTTACATCACACCGCTGTACTACGCGACGGAAGCGATTCATGGTTTCACTGGTGAAGGCGGCAATGCGGCGCTGTGGGTCGCGCTGCCGATCTATGGGGTGGTCGTGCTGACACTGGCGATGTTCACGCTGCGCGAACAGGAGTAGTGATTTACTAAAATTTGCCAACAACCGCAAGATGACTGCGCTGACAAGTGCAGTCCGATGTGTACGTGCTTGCGTGGAGACGATGAGTAGTAATGTGCTAACAGTGAGTTTTCTGGGTTGCCGATCTATGGGCGAAGAATAGGCAGGTCTTCAATCGGGACTGCGCCTAGATCAACATAAACTTCACCTGCTCGAACCCAACCATTATGACTGCTGAGATAGAGAAATTGATTGCTTTCGTCGCGCCCACCTACGGCTACATCTCCACTGATCTCTCCCGTAATTTCTGCTTCTAATGATGGAGCAGCACGAATATTAATCACGCTTGGTGCAATGCGTCCGGGCACAGAACCATAAGCGGTACGTTGACCTGTGGGAATACCATAAAGCATCAGCAGCTGTCCCGAATTTACCAGTAACATCGAACCATCAGGACTAAACAAAATATCGTCATGATTTTCACAGCGTCCCGGTAGCGCCGCAAGTTGTGTTCCAGTGAGGGTATCCCATAATTGAACAGGGTATTCACCACCTTCACAATTGAGGATAGCAAGTATTGATCCATCTTGGCTAAAAGCCTGCGCTTCACTTGTATCGACAGGAATACTGCTTATCTGCGTACCTGTTGTCATATCAAGTATTTGAATTTCTTCATCGGTACAGACTGCGAGAAGGCGGTCATCGAAGCTAAAAATTACATTGGTAGGTCTGCAATAACTGGGGGCAGTTTGAAAACGCACTTCGCCCGAAGGCACATCAACAATGGTGACTCCTAAATATTCGCCAGTTTCAGCGACCCCTGCGTTGAAACCAAATGTATTTCCATCAGGGCTGAGATGCGATGACAGAACATAACCATAAAAGCCATCTGTCCAGCCGCCACCACTCCATTCTGTAAAAGTCGCACGCTCCCTTAAGGTATCTATATCGATGAAACGATAAATGAGAGAGTATGGATTGTAAGTCTCGCTCTGGGTAAGTAGCGTTGTCCCGTTTGGAGTGAAAAAGACTTCAGCCACCGGTTCCTCAGTCGCCAACGTACCCACAATTTCGCCGCTAATGTAGTTGAACAAAGTTACCCCGTTAAAATTTCCCGCCGCCAGAATATTCTCATTCAGATCATATGCAAGCAAATCACCCAACTCTAACGAATCGAATTCTTCCCCTGTATTGACATTCCAAAGATGAATAGTAGGTGTGAAGTCATCACCTGCGGCTAATAATGTACCATCAGGGCTGAAAACCAGAGGTAAGAGTGGCGAGGCAGGTGAGAAACTAAGCGTAAAGCTAGAGGTCGTCAAATCCCAAAGATCAACGGTATCCCATGTCTGGATAGCCATACTTTCACTCGTTGGGTTAAAGCGTATCTGTTCAGGGGATGATTCTAAGTTAATGGTATTGTACAAACTCATCGTTTCCATATCCCAAATATAGATATCCTTATAAGGAACGCGGTATGGATAATTGAACGAAGACAAAAATCTGCCGTTTGGGCTAAATTCGGAAATGATAAGTACATCAGGATGCCAAAATGTGCCGAGCAGTCGCACCTCATCTGCGTTTTCTGCCGTGATTATAGGAAAGGCTTCATCTTGCCCATGAGCAATACCACCGCAGACGATAAATATTGCTGCTGTCAAACAAATTAGGTAACGCATAAGATTGATCTCCACGTATTTCCATCAACACCCTAACTGAGAAACCGCTTCAAGTCAAATGACGTTCCCATTACATTACATCCTGCATTAAAGTGTCAAAAGGAACGCAAATGCACTGCCTTTTGTGCTACGGTGAGAATTATGAAGACAGTCTTTTCTCTCCCGTTCTATTTGCTACCGATTGCTGCAATGTGTTTTGGCATATCGCGTGCATGTTGCTGCAATTCTCGGCTTTTTTCTCACGCTCACATCGCAGCAAGCCTACCTGTTGTTGCCGCCGCCCCCAAAAGCGCTTCCATTGCAGCAAGCGTACTCGTTATTGCCGTCGCCAAAACCCCCAAAACCGATTACCATCATCCCCAAAAATGAAAGGCTCAAAATATGCGTTTGGGAATCATGTTAGGTTATTCGGGCGCGCGCCTCGATCTCCCTATCGAACTGGTTCAGGAAGCGGATCGTATGGGCTTCTACGTCGTGTGGACAGCGGAAGCCTATGGCTCGGACGCGGTGACTCCGCTAACGTGGCTCGGCGCGCTGACGAAAAACATTCACCTCGGCACTGCCATCTTACAAATGCCCGCGCGCACTCCCGCGATGACCGCCATGACTGCCATGACCCTGGATGAACTTTCGGGTGGGCGTGTTTTGCTGGGCTTAGGTTTGTCAGGTCCACAAGTCGTCGAAGGTTGGCACGGTCAACCCTACGGTAAACCCCTCGCCAAAACCCGCGAATACGTCAGCATCGTGCGCGCCATCCTGAAACGCGAACAGCCTCTCATCCACAGCGGCGAACACTACCAGATTCCCTATCAGGGTGCAGATGCGACAGGCTTAGGCAAGCCCCTCAAGAGCATCATTCACGGGCGCGCCGATATGCCCATCTATCTCGCGGCGATTGGTCCTAAAAATGTTCAGCTCGCCGCTGAGATTGCCGATGGTTGGCTGCCTGTGTTCTTCGCGCCGCGCTGTTACGACGACGTGTTTAAAGAACCGATTGAAGAAGGATTTGCTAAAGCAGGCGGTGACAAAAACATCGCGCAGTTCGACATCGCGCCGACAGTTCGCGTCGTCGTAGGCGATGACGTAGATGCCTGCCGCGCGCAGGTCAAGCCACATTTAGCGCTGTATGTCGGGGGGATGGGCGCGAAGGGCAAAAACTTCTATCACGATCTTGTCACGCGCTACGGCTACGGCGAGGCAGCGAACACGATTCAGGAATTGTATCTCGCTGGCAAGAAAGCCGAAGCCATCGCCGCTGTGCCCGATGCGCTGGTGGATGACGTGGCGCTGTGCGGTCCCAAAGAGCGCATCAAAGATTTATTGGGGATGTGGAAAGCCAGCCCTGTGACCACGCTCAATCTCGCGGTTGATAATGTCGAAGGGCTGCGTGTGGTCGCTAAGGCATGGTGATGCCTACATATTTGAACAAGGGGATTAATCCCCTTGTTCGCACTCACTCTACCTTAATGACCCAAAATAAAAACCTGGCTGTAGCGTCATGCCACAGCCAGGTCGTTTGGAGCCTATTTCAGTTTCGCTGCTTGCTTCAGTTAGATCTTGCCGCCCGGCGTGCCGACCAGCGGGACCGGTCCTCGTCTCCAAGCTGCCGTCTCTTTGCTGACCGGCAAAGGTCAGATGTCCCGCCGAAATGTCCAGCACTGCCTCACCTCCTGGTGCAAGTTGCCGTTGGGGCTGGGCACGATCAGCAAGATCGAACGCCGCACGGCGGCGGCCCTGGCCCCGGCCGTGGAGGAAGTAGCGGCCGCCCTCCAGGCGGCCCCCGTGGTTTACAGCGGCGAGACCCGCTGGCGA